>NZ_JWIM01000070.1:0-1841 GCF_002896535.1 Mesotoga sp. B105.6.4
GCCTGGCCCAGCCCATTACCTTCCTTGTAAATCCCGATTACGATCCCTTCAGTTACCTGGATGAAGGCCATCTGGATGGCTTCCTTGTCGATCTGATCGAATCACTGGAAAGCGAAACGGGCATCGACGTCGAGATGAGACCCGTTAAATTCGACGAAGCCCTCGAAAGGTTACAGGGCGAAGGGAGATACTGCATTCCCTCTCTTGTCTTCACGACCCAGAGAAAAGCTCTTTATCAGTGGGTCGGCCCCGTTGTCATAACGAACACTTACCTCTACACGAGAGAAGAGCTCTCGAGTGAATTCAAATCGCTGGAGGACGTCAGAAACGCAAACTCGGTGGGCGTGGTAGGCGAATACTACTCCCACAAACTCTTAGAGGAGCAGGGATTCGACAACCTAATCATTTTTGAAGACGAGGAGTCATTGCTCGATGCCCTATTTGTCGGGGAAACCGACCTCGCGCCCTTCAACTCGGCAGTTCTCCAGGAACTTCTCAAAAGGGAACAAGCCTCTTTTAATCCCGTATCAACAGTTGCGATCGACTTGGACATGACATACCTCGGTTTCTCGAAGGACGTCCCCTCCGAAATCGTGAGCGCATTCCAGAAGGCTCTCGACGGTCTCAAGAACTCCGGCTCCTTCTCTGAGCTATACGGCCAATGGTTCCCCGGACAGCCCGTTCCCGGCATCTACACCTTCCTGACCGAGGAGTACCCGCCCGTTACCTTCAAAGGCGAAAATGGAGAACCGACGGGCTTCGTAACCGAAATGGTAAAGGAGATCCTCCGTAGAAACGATATGTTTGGAGAGATCCTTATAGTCCCATGGTCAATCGGCTATGAACTGGCCTCGAATCTGCCGAACGTCTTCCTCTTCAGCATGGACCAGACCGAACAGCGAAGGGATAACTTCGAGTGGATCGGACCGGTGGGAAAGAACACCGCCTACCTCTACGCCCGCAAAGACACAGTCGCCCCAGCTACAGATCTCGAATCCGCAAAGACTGTCGCGGCCATAGGCACGACGACGAACTGGTGGACTGAACAGCTCCTGAAGGAGATGGGCTTCGAGAACCTCGTGAGCTCTCTCAATCCTCTCGACACCGTCGTACAGCTTTTCGAAGGCGAAACAGATTTGGCAGTCTTTACCGACCTCACTGTCGGCGAGCTCGTCAAGAACGCGGGCTACCGCATGGAAGAACTGGAAGCCCTTATTGAGCTTCAAACAAACTACTTTTACATCGCAGCTTCGAAGGGAACGAACTTCGGTATGATTCTGAGCTTCCAGAAGACTCTCGACGAAATGAAGCGCGATGGAAGCTTCGAGGAAACAATCAGAGAGTTCGTGCCGAACATGCTCGTTACATCGCTGCTCTGGAATTCCTCCCATCTTGATGTCAAGGGTCTTCGAACCTCCATGAACACCCTCTCCGTAGGCGAGATAGCTACCATGGAACTCCAGGAGAACGGCTCCACCGGTTATATCTGGGACGTAAAGATAACCAATCCAAACGTCGTTTCGCTGATCTACGAGGGCTCGATCTTCGAAAGGAAGTTCCTTGACGATTCCCAACTTGTGGGAGCGCCCTATAGTGTCCAGTGGGTATTCGAAGCCGTTCAGCCCGGCGAGACAGTTGTGATATTCTCCCTCAGGCGCCCCTGGGAAAGCGTCCATCCAATACAGACCTTTGCGATAAACATAATAGTCGAGTGAAAACGAAACATACATGATTATAGTGGCAGGAAGGCTTTTGCGGCCTTCCTGCCGTTAGGGTGTGTGTGTAGTACAGTTCCAAGTTACAAGTTCTGAGTTGCAAGGGAAAACCAGTTGCAAGTTCCA
>NZ_JWIM01000029.1:0-34743 GCF_002896535.1 Mesotoga sp. B105.6.4
CTCTCTTGAAGAAACACATAAGCGATATGCATCACCTTCCGGTTCTTATACACCCAAATCCTTAAAGAGGTCTATTGTGAAACACAACTAGATGAGCGAGGTAACTCTGTTCTTGCCGTTCTTCTTTGACTCGTAAAGGGCCTTATCCACCCTTCGAAGTAATCTGTCGTAATCGCTCTCGCCATCAAGAAGCGTGGAAACTCCAATGCTTATGCTCAATTTCCCGCATTCTTTCGGTTCAAGGGAATTGAGGCCAAAGCGTAGTTTCTCCGCCACTTTCATCGCACCCTCTAGATCCGTATTTGTAACCAATACCAGAAACTCGTCGCCTCCCCATCTTCCCAGATGGTCGCAACTCCTGATATTTGACTGAACGAAAGAACACATCTCCTTTAGAGCTTCGTCGCCGGCCAGGTGACCGGAGTTATCGTTAATAGTCTTGAGATTATCGAGATCAAGCATAAGCAAAGAAAGCGGAATTCCATATCTCTTAGATCGATCCGTTTCAGTCTTCAACAGCTCATCGAGTGAGTATCTATTCATGACACCGGTAAGCATATCAGTAGTTGCAAGTTTCTTGTACTTCTCCTGGCTCTCGCGGAGAGCCTCTTCAATCTGTTTAGTGGGAGAAATATCAATGTGAGTTCCAAGAATACGGGTGGCCCTTCCGTTCTTGTCTCTCTCTGCAGCTTCTCCCCTATCGTGAACCCAGATCCACTCACCACTCTTTGAAAGCATCCTGTATTCTATTTCGAAATGATCTGTCTCTCCACTATAGCATTTGTCCATCTCCTCAAGTGAAGGCAGAAGATCTTCAGGATGAACAAGCTCCTTCCACTTCTGGAAAGCAATAACCGGTTCGCCCGTAGAATAACCCATAATCTGATAGTACCTATCGTTTATGGATAGCTCTCCTTCTTTGATTCTGAAGTCCCAGAGACCAACATTCCCACCTTTCACAGCAAGCGCAAGCCTCTCCTCACTCTGGCGCAACGCATCTTCGACTCTCTTCCTCTCCGTTATTTCGGTCAACAAAACGACGCTACCTCTTGTCTTTCCACCTTTGCTGAAGATTGTCGTCTTTCTGGAATCTACTATCTTCTCTCCCACCTCTAGATCGGACTTCGATAGATCGGAACCAAGAAAGCTCACAATAGGCTCGATACCTTTGAAAGCGTCACTGAAATGTAGTCCGATGGAGCTTTCACTTTCCACACCAAACATCGAACAGGCCATAGGATTTATATCGGCGACTGTTCCTCTATCGTCAGTAATAATCACACCGTCAGGCAGACTTTCGAAAACCGTCTCTTTGGCAACGGGTCGTATGTCAAATAACCTGTACCTCATAACACCTAGCGCCATAAACACCCCGGCAAGAGTGAAGGCAATCGGAGTCATGTCGAGATATCCGAAATCGACAAATCCAAAGAGGTAATTTAGATTCACGAGTACCGGGAAAAAAGTCCCAAGCAGAATCATCTTCAGCTGACCCTTATAAGGCCCTCTCGAAAGAATATATTGCTGAGCAATTAAGATTATGCTCAAAAGAAGCAGTACATAACTGTAAGAGATTCCGAACCAGAAAAGCGGGCCATGGACAAGTCTCTGTACTGGAAAGGATGCACTGAGATCCAGTTCGCTGACTGAATAATAGAGCCAGTGAACCTCATTCGTCCACATCGATACAAGCACCGCCACCGGGACAGCAAAGAGCAAAGAGATCCTTCTCCAGGTGAACCACTCTCTTTTGTCGAGAATTGCCATCGAGAAAAGAAAGAGAAAAACCGGCGTGCATACTATCCCAGGATATGAGATCTTGTTGAGAAGCCTCATTGTTTCCAGGTCATGCCCGAGCAATTCAACTGCATAAAAGAATGCCCACCATGCAATCGAGAACATCAAGAGGCTTAGAATCCCGGCTTCAAGAATCCCTCTCCGCCTCGAAAACAGTATAGCCATTACAAAGCATACACCCGCTGCAAGAAACGTCAAAAAAGCATAAGTATTCATTTCAAACACTCCATTGTGATCTCATATTGTAATTATATACTTTGCCCCTATTCATAAGCCACAGATCAGCTTCCTTGCACTTTGTGAATACTCAGTTGCAAGTTCCATGATGCATGGCTGGCTTCGCCAGGAAGTGATGCTGCTGCGCAGGAAGTGATGCGCCGTAAGATCGCCGGCGGAAGTGATGCTGCTTCGCAGGAGGCGACAAAATTAGCAGAAAGAAAATGGGACCTTACTAGCCAGTCACCTTCCGTGGCCAGTCAGGCTTCGCCTGGCCAGTCTTTGCTTCGCAAAGGCCAGTTCCGACTTCGTCGGGTGAACAAAAAAACGAGAAAGAGCGTTGTCGAGAGGTTCGCTTTGCTCACGAGAGAAGAGAGAGAGCCGGACTCGCCTTTGGCGAGGCCAGTCACTGCAAGCAGTGGCGAGAAAAACTAGAAGAACATCAAACCGATTTCGTGCGGCCAGTTCCGGCTGCGCCGGGCTAAGAACCATCGTTTGTGGTACGGTTGGTCAAGAACAAAGAGCTAGAGCCCCCTATAAATCAAAGAGTAACGAAATCCAGTTTGCCCTGAACAGGAGACCCCAAACAGGTACATATTGGGGCAAGCTTTTCAGGGCAGGTTCTATGGGATGACAACCTTTTCGTGCTTTGGATCATCCTGGCGCGCTTCCGGTAAGGATCTGCATCCTCTCACAATATGATCTTGACCAAGAACGAGGAACAGATCCTCGCTCTGGAACGAAGAACAGATTTTTTTCTCTCTTGGACGGTCAACTAAGGACGTCTCTTCAAAGCCCAAATCTAGTCCCTATTTAGCAAGAAGCTACTCTTTTACGGGCGGTGCATCTTTCTCCTTATTTAGAGCGTCAATCAGTTCGTCGACCAGTTTGGGATTAATTGTGATTCCCTTTTTCGTCGGCTTGTAGTCGCCTTCATCATCCTGATAGTAGATCCTGAGATCCAGGAATTCGTGGCCTTTAAACTCTCTCTTCGAGACTCGAACTATCTCAGTGTCATTTCTCTTTATGTCTGTCAAACTCTTCACTCCTTTCAATTTTTATCTTTCCCTTTATATCACACTCGAACAACTTAGGCTATCCCGCTTTTGAAAGTCAGTGTTAGAATCAATTTACAAGTGGGAAGGTGGTAGATTTCTGTGGTGGATTTGATCATGATAGGTGCCGGTAACAGGGGATACTTTGCATATGGAGAGGCGCTAAGGTCTATAGATGGATCTCGGGTCGTCGCTGTGGCCGAACCCGACCAATTAAGAAGAGAGAGATTTGCAAAGAGGCATAGTATAGGCACCAAGGATTCTGTCGCAGATTGGCAGGTTCTTCTTTCGAGACCTAAATTCGCTGACGGTGTGATAATTGCTTCTCCGGAAACAGAACATGTTGAACCCGCCATACAAGCGCTTGTAAGAGGTTACTTCGTTCTTTTAGAGAAACCTATCTCTGTAGGGCTCGAAGGTATAGAATCTTTAGCAGACTTGGGTGCAGATACCTCCAGGCTATTCGTTGCTCATGTGTTGAGGTATTCCAGCTTTTTCAAGCGGCTGAAGTCTCTCCTTGATTCCGATTCAGTTGGAATGATACAGGCAGTTGAGTACACCGAGCAGGTCGCTTCCTATCATTTCGCTCACTCCTACGTAAGGGGTAACTGGAGAGACTCGATGCGTACCGGTCCCTCTATTCTCTCGAAGAGTTGTCACGATATGGATATTCTCACCTGGCTCCTTTCTTCGAAGGCTCTCTCGGTAATATCTAAAGGCGGACTCAAGTATTTCAGAAAGGAGAACGCACCCGAGAACTCAGCTGAACGATGTTTGGACTGCCCTCTGAACGAAACCTGTCCATATTCCGCTGTTACGCAATACTTATCAGACAATGTCGACTGGCCTGTGAACACTATCGGAAACGACATGTCTTTTGAGAGTCGCAGAGAGATTCTGCGTACGAGCAGTTACGGAAGATGCGTTTTCAGAAGCGATAACAGTGTCGCAGATTACCAGAATGTGCTTATCTCGTTTGATGACGGGGTCGATGCTTTCTTCTCGATGAATGCATTCACAAGCGCGAAGACAAGGAAGATCCTTGTCAGTGGTAGCCATGGCGAGATAACCGGCGATTTTGAAAGAGACAGTATAGAAGTCAAGCTCTTTTCAGGCGACCACAAGACTTATCTTGCTACCCACGATGGCTCGAGGCACGGAGGCGGCGATAGTGAAATAGTAAAGAGTTTTGTGAGATACCTTGAAGGGGAAGCAGGGTCCTTATCCACTACATTCGAAGACTCACTTCAGAGCCATTTAATGTGCTGGGCCGCAGAGAAGTCCAGGCTCATGGGAGGTACACCAATTGATCCCTGGAGTCTTATAAATCTATGAATTCTCACCGGTAAGCTCTACAAAGACGTCTTCCAAAGAGGGTCTTTTATGTTCGATATCTATAACTTCAAGCTTCATTTGCAGGATCCTGGGAAGAATATCCTCAATAGTGCATCCCTGCTGGAAGTTGATCTTCACAACTCCATTCAATCTACTTTCACTAAGATAGCCATCAATTCCTTTCAGCGAAATCGAAGGCGTGCCATTTATAGTAACGATAACTTGATCCTTGTTGAGAGAGGATCGGATGTCTTCAATTCTTCCGCTAGAGACAAGTTTGCCTTTATGCATGATGCCTACTGACTTCGCGATGTGCTCTGCTTCACTCATAATGTGTGTTGTAAGCACGATAGTTACCCCTGATTCGTTAAGCTCTTTCACCATATTCCTGATTGTTCTTGTTGACTGTGGATCTAAACCGAGAGTGGGCTCGTCCATGAAGAGTATCGACGGCTCGTGAAGCAGTGCCCTCACGAAGTTCACTCTTTGCTTCATCCCCGTCGAAAAGATTCTTACGGGCTTGTCTTTCCAGTCAGACATTCCCACCTTCTCGAGAAGAAGATGGATTCGCTCAACGGCCGACTTTCTATCCATTCTCAGCATTGAAGCAAAGAAGAGCAGATTCTCAAATGGAGAGAGACGGTCGTAAAGAATCACTCTCTCAGAAATGAGACCGACCTTCTCTCTTACCTGTTTGGCTTCGGTCTTGAGATCCATTCCCGAGACGTTTACATCGCCGGAAGTGGGTTTGATCAATCCTGTTAGAATTCTAATGAGAGTCGACTTCCCAGCCCCATTTGGTCCAAGAAGACAGAAAAGGTCGCCTTGATCTATCGAAAGCGCCACGTCATCAAGCGCTCTGAACGAACCATACTCTTTCACCAGATTCGATGTAACAATTGCAGCCACGAATAACCACCTCATCAAGTATTCTACTACATTTCCTGTATATGGCTCTTGAAGTTGTGCTGTGTTGAACCACATAATACCACTGCAGTCTAAATGTTAGCCTAGATCTTTGACAAGTTACTGGGAGTGAATTATTTTGATGCGATCCTCCGTTCGCGCTACTTCGACTCTGTACTATTGACGGCATCCTTAAAATCTGATATATTTAGATTCGTGAACGGGGAGTAGCGCAGTTGGAAGCGCGCCTGTCTTGGGCACAGGAGGTCGCAGGTTCAAATCCTGTCTTCCCGACCAATGGTCATTAGTGCGGCTGTAGCTCAATTGGTAGAGTATCGCCCTTCCAAGGCGAATGTTGCGGGTTCGACTCCCGTCGGCCGCTCCAGCGCCCGTGGCTCAATGGATAGAGCACTGGACTTCTAATCCGGGGGTTGCAGGTTCGAGTCCTGCCGGGCGCGCCATGCAATGTTCGTGGTGGTTGTAGCTCAGTTGGAAGAGCGCCTGACTGTGGATCAGGCGGTCGCGGGTTCGAACCCCGCCAGCCACCCCACTCCTTCTTTATTTCATGCGCCCGTGGCTCAACGGATAGAGCATCGGATTTCGGCTCCGATGGTTGCGGGTTCAAATCCTGCCGGGCGCACCATCCTAAATCTCTCCCAGTAGCATGACAGGTCTCAAAGGAGGTAGCAGTCATGGAAGTCCTTAAGGTAGCAACCCACTCAAAACCAAATGCAGTCGCTGGTGCACTTGCCGGAGTACTCAGAGAGAAGGGCTTTGCGGAGATTCAGGCAATTGGAGCAGGAGCGGTGAATCAGGCAATAAAAGCGATTGCAATTGCAAGAGGGTATGTAGCTCCTAGCGGGATGGATCTCGTATGTGTTCCAATGTTTTCTGACGTTGAAATCGATGGTGAAGTGAGAACGGCAGTAAGGTTTTATGTAGAACCGAAGAAGTAACCTATAGACAAAAAGGGCCCCTTAGGGGCCCTTTATTCATTTGATCTCTGCTACCGCTACTTCGCCCGGACCCAATGACAAATGGAAACCTCCACCAACATTCCATTCAGAGTGAGCGTCGAACCCTTTGAGTCTCCAGGAGACCTTGTGTTCACTCTTCCATGTATGATAGCCAAGATCTATGTGGAAATCCTTCATGCTAGAAAAATCTCCGTTTGCTACCGTAAGCAGCCCTTTGGTGCCGTTCCAATAGAACAATCCGGCCGACTTCAAGTCATTTTCCCACATTAGTTTGAGATTGCCAGCGCTCAACAAATCGAAATTACTTTTTCTCAATGAAGAAAGGAGAGAAATGAGGTCTATCATATCTTCTTCGGCATTCCAGTGGAGCACATAAGGATCGAAGAACGCGAGCTTTCCGTAAAAGGGATCGTTGGGTGGAAGAACGTAACGGCCTTCTTCGTCGTTATCCAGGCCTAGATTCATCGGCTGAATCTCGAAAACCTCCTGTCCCGAATTTATGTAGGTGATTCCATTAGGCAGGAAGTAGTTGAGAATTGTGGCGAACCTGGAGAATTTCCTTCCATTAGGCCTGGAAGCTGCCCTCGGCGTGTCGGGAGTCTCTATTCCTGCCAAAGTGGGCAGCCTGAGACTTGGCAGCACTTTATACACAAGCTCTTTGAACTTTCCTTCATCTATTCTCGGTTCCATCCACCATGTGTTTCCCAGAATACAGTCGTAGCCTGACTGCCTGGCCTTTTCATCGTTACCCATAACAAGCTCTTCGGCAATGATTGCAAAGGATGGGTCTCTCTCCTTTGCCTTGCGAATAATCCTGAGCTCAAGCTCCCTAGGAAGTGCGTGCCCCATATCTAGTCGAGCTCCATCTACACCGAATCTTTCGTTATAGAAGGGCATGATGTTTTCTATACTCTCCCATAGATCGGCCATCGGCTCGCTTCCGGGAAAGAAAGACGACTTGACAACATCGAATAGGACATAAGGCGGTTGATCCTCACTAACAAACTTGCGGGATTCAGTTGGATGATCCTTGTAGAGTCTTAGAAAAGTTATATCGTCCCAAGTGGGCTGGTTGTCATTTATCCAGTCGGAAAAGCCCGGCGGGGTTATGAGGCCGAACTCAGAGACTAGTTCATCGAGAAAGCTTTCAGTGCCGTCGTGGCTAGCTACGAAGTCTCTCCATTTCTCGGGGTAGAGCTTCGCTGGCGAGTGGCTGAAAAGCGATAGATGCTTCTTTACGTTTTCATTGGAATATATGATGGGCAAAGTCTCAACCTTTGCCTGATCGAATCCAAGCGGTTCGATCTTCGGCGGCCTGTACTCGTCGAGTCTAGATGCGTCTATCCAATAAAACCACTCCGGGTGTTTGAGAATGAGTGCAGAATCACGGGCCGAGGTCCTGGGTATGAAATCTAGGACAACCCTCATTCCCATGACGTGAGCCGCTTCAACAAACGCCGTGAACTCTTCTTCAACATCCATATCCTCCAGCAACACATCGTGATACCGCTTGTCTATTGAAAAGAAGTCCTTCACCGAATAGGGCGAACCTAGCTCACCCTTCTTGAATTTATCACTGTAGCTCGTAACCGGCAGAAAGTAAAGAGTATCGAAGCCCATCTTCGAGAGAAAAGGCAGCATGAAGATCATCTTGAGAAACGTTCCAGATTCGGAATACTCCTGTGAATCCAGATCAGAGAAGAACTCAGGGTCGTGGTGCGAGTAAGCGGTTGTAGTTCTGACAAATGAGCCGTATATGATTGCCGAATTGATCCAGGAGTTGCCGCTCTCATTTCTGATTCTTCCGAGAGGTCTCGAGTAGTCTGTATCCTTTTCAGCCAACGCAGTAATTCTCTCAACTATACTTGAGCCATATTCATACGGATCAACGAATATGTATCGGTCTCTTAGCTTGACAGTCCCTGAATATCCTTCAGGCAGCCACTCTTTAGGAATAGAGTAATTCAGGTTACCCTTCTTGCTCTTCAGAAGCTGTTCGATCCTGTCGAGGATCACATTACCACCTCCAAAAAATAAGGGCACGACCGCCCTCTGGCGGAGGCGGTGGGACTCGAACCCACAAGGGGCGTCAACCCCACCGATTTTCGAGACCGGCTCCTTAGCCAATTAGGATACGCCTCCGTTCTGAATCGATTATATCACGGGCTGTAGCGCTGTCAATATGGTAAACTTGCACCACAGAAGGATCTCAACCAGTTTGAAACTCTTTCTCGTTCGTAATGATAATGTTACTCAGACACTCTCCTCACCCTACTACATATGATAGAATTTTGATCGCGAGCGGTTTTTTCGTGCGTGAAGCAGGTCTTAAATCCGAAAGGTACCTCGTTTCAGCACATTTTTATTGCATGAGGAGGTGGCTCTTAGTGTACGCCATCATTGAAGCCTCGGGAAGACAGTACAAAGTCGAGGAAGGTATGACTCTCTTCACCGAAAGGCAGAACGGGAAGGAAAGCGGAGACGAAATTGTCTTCGACAGAGTAATTCTCGTCCACAACGGACAGGAACCGATTGTAGGCAAGCCTTATGTGGACGGCGCAAAAGTTGTAGGCAAGGTTGTTTCTCACGGTAGAGACAAGAAGGTGCTGGTCGTAAAGTTTAGTCCCCGAAAGAACTTCGACAGAGTAAACGGTCACAGGCAGTGGTTCACAGAAGTCTCTATTGAGAAGATCGATACGGGGGTGAAATGAAATGGCCCGGAAAGGCACCGGTAGGTCGAACGGAAGAGACAGTAATCCCAACTATCTGGGGATTAAGAGAGGTGAATCTTCAGCCGTTAGGGCAGGCTCGATAATCGTAAGGCAGAGGGGAACGAAGATACACCCGGGAAACAACGTTGGACTGGGCAGAGACCACACCCTCTTCGCACTTATAGACGGCAAGGTTCACTTCGAAGAAAAAAACAACCGCAAGTACGTCAGTGTCTACAGCGAGTAAGCTGTTCTGTTAAGGAGGATTGCATCTATGAAAACTCAGAAGACACCTTTGTGCAGATGGGCAGTTACCCATTCCAAGGTGCAGACGAAAAGAAAGGGAGAAATCGAGAAGACTCTCGGTTACCTCGTTGATCACAATGGCAACAAAATAGAGAAGAAATGGTACGTCGTCGACGCAACTGACGTTCCACTCGGTAGACTTGCTGGGCAGATCGCTATGGTTCTTATGGGAAAGAACAAGCCTTACTACACTCCTCATCTCGACACCGGCGATTTTGTCATTGTAGTAAATGCCGACAAAGTCAAGCTTACCGGCAAGAAACTCGACCAGAAGATATATTACAGATACTCGGGCTATCCGGGAGGCATAAAGGAACGAACGGCAAGACAGATGATGGACAAGTTCCCGGAAAGAGTCGTTAGGCTCGCAGTCAAGAGAATGCTCCCAAAGAAGGCTTTGGGCGAGAAAATGCTAAAGAAGCTGAAAGTATATGCTGGCCCGGAGCATGACCACGCTGCGCAGAAACCCGAATTGATTGAACTGGTTAAATGAGGAGGTTGAGGCATGGCTGACTTTGTGAATTATTACGGAACAGGTAGAAGAAAGACCTCTGTCGCCAGAGTTCATCTGCGACCTGGTACCGGTAAACTTATGATAAACGGAAAGGAATTCAAAGACCTCAAGGAATACCTTGCAAATGACGCATGGGTAAGAAGCGCTTTGAAACCTTCCGTGGTGACGAACACGATTGGTAGATTTGATATGCTCATAAGAGTCAATGGCGGAGGACTCGGAGGTCAGGCTGGAGCGATAAGTCTTGGAATTGCCAGAGCACTTGTCAAATTCAACCCTGATCTCAAGAAGCTTCTCAGGCAGAACGGTCTCTTGACGAGAGACTCGAGGGAAGTCGAAAGAAAGAAATACGGTCTCAAGAAAGCAAGAAGAGCACCTCAGTTCTCTAAGCGTTAACACATTTTAAAGAATACGGCCCGTACATAGAACGTATGGGCCTTTTTTTGCCGGTGGTGGTTCAGTGTTCACCAAAGAGGAACTCGACGAGATAAAAAAGTCCATAAACATCGTCGAATTCATCGGTCGCTATGTGAACCTGCAGAAGGCCGGAAGCTCTTACAGGGGATTATGCCCATTTCACAGTGACAACGATCCTTCGTTCTATGTTCACCCTCAAAGGGGCTTCTTTCATTGCTTCGGCTGTGGAGAGAAGGGTGATGTAATATCTTTCTACCAGAAGATTGAGAGTCTATCCTTCTCGGAAGCCGTGAAGCGGCTTGCAGATCATGCAGGGATTGTCGTCGAAATCGATTCGACGGAATCGGAATACGACAAATACACATCCATAATGTCTCGTCTTGCAGATGTTTACAGTCGTGAGTTGAAAGAAGGCAACTCAGCCGTAATGGAGTATCTTGTTGATAGACGCAAGATTTCGCTCGCCACAATAGACGAGTTTAAGCTGGGTTACTCCCCAGATGAAAGAACTTTTCAGCAATCGTTGCCGTCAAAATGTAGGGTCGATGAAAAGACCCTTGTTCAGTTTGGCATATTGATTGGAAGAGGGTCTTCTTTGAGGGATAGGTTTTCGGGCAGACTACTGATTCCTATTGACAACGAATCGGGCAGAGTAGTTGGATTCGGGGGAAGAATCATGGTTTCCGAACAAGGACCGAAATACACGAATTCTCCTGAATCGAAATACTTCCAGAAGAACAGACTTTTGTTCAACCTTTCACGCTCAAAAGGGGCAATCAAGCAGCTGAATTACGCGGTGATAGCAGAAGGGTATTTTGACGTCATCTCGCTCTTTGAGGCAGGCATTACCAATGCCGTCGGTTTGCTAGGAACGGCTTTAACGGAGCGACATCTACGGATTCTGGGCAATTACACGCGGAATTTGCTGTTCTTTCTTGACTCGGATGATGCCGGCCAGGCAGCAACACTAAGATCGATAGATATTGCTGAGAAGATCGATTTTTCGACGGCTGTAGTTGTCTCACGAAATCACAAAGACCCGGCAGACCTATTTGTCTCTGAAGGTGCAAAGGCGATTCAAGAAGTTCTTGCGGCAGCTATACCTGGACCTGCTTTTAGAGTGGAGTTTTTTGCGAGGAAACTAGATTTGTCGGTCCCTCAGGGGCGAAAACATCTCATTGAGTATCTGAAACCATATGTGATCAATTTCAGAAACTCTGGCAATCTGGCGACCGTTCAATCAACTATCGCTGCGCTTTCTCAGAAGACAGGATACTCTGAGCGCGAACTCGAGTTGGCCCTTAAGGGAGGTCTTGGCGGACAGTCAAGAAGTGAAATCGGAAGAGGACTGGTTCTTAAACTGAAAGATCATGTAAGAATCTACCTGCAACACCCTTCACTCAGGTCAAAGGTTGTGAAGCAGCTGGAGCTGATTGCAGAGAGCAGAGATTTGAAGGAGATTCTGAAAGGAATGAAAAGAGGTCTGGAGCTTGAGGAGTTGCTGGACCTGGTTGACGAGATTGTAGGGAGAGAGTTGATCGATTTGGCATCCAGTTGCATAGATTTTGAAACGGCTCAGAGAATACTCGAAAAGACAGGTGAGTATGCAAACAGGAAACTAGTGGAAGAAGAGATGGCCGAGATCGACAGGAAGATGCCGAATGTAAAGGACGAGGGGGCGAGAAGAGCTTTGTTGGTCAGGAGGATCGAGCTCAGTAGATTGCTCGATAGAAAGATGAAGGGTGGCGATCAATTTGGAAAAGCAGAAAAAGAGTAAGAAGACGAGTGCAAAGGTGATTGAAGAGAATATCAAATCGCTTGCCGCAAAGATTGCAGTTGAAGATGAAGATTCGGAAGAAAATGGCGAAAACAATGCTCCTATTACAAAGGAAGAGATAGACAAGCGAATAGCGAAGCTTCTAAGGCAAGGAAAGAAGAAGGGATTTATAACTTACGAAGATATAGATAGCGCTTTTCCTCCTGATTACGAGGGATTTGACTCAACTCTTGTTGAATCGATATATGAGGAATTCGAGAAGAACAAAATCAATATCGTTGAAAAGGAACCAGTAGAGGAAGACGGTGACATAGAGAGTGAAGGCACAGACGAGTTAGTATCTATCCTGGAAACGACACCTGAAATGTACGACAACATCTCGCTCAAAGACCCGATAAAAATGTACTTGAAGGAGATAGGCAAGATATCTCTTCTTACGCCAAGCAGGGAACGAGAACTTGCACGCCGTGCTCAAAAGGGTGAGCCGAAGGCAAAGGAAGAACTAATAACCGCAAACTTGAGACTTGTTGTCTCTATTGCTAAGAGATACATAGGGCGGGGCCTTACTTTCCTGGATCTAATTCAGGAGGGAAACATAGGGCTCATAAAAGCCGTAGAGAAATTCGACTGGAAGAAGGGATACAAGTTCAGCACATATGCAACCTGGTGGATAAGGCAGGCGATTACCAGGGCCATCGCCGATCAGGCAAGGACTATTAGAGTTCCAGTCCATATGGTTGAGACAATCAACAAACTGAACAAGGTCATTCGAGAACACCTGCAGGACTACGGGGAGTATCCAACTATCGAGGAACTGGGGAAACTCACCGGGAAAACGCCGGAGAAGATCGAAGAGATCTTGGCTGCATCGAAGGAGACGGTTTCGCTTGAGTCACCAATTAGTGGTGACGAAGAATCGACAATGGGCGACTTCATTCACGACGACTCCATGGAGCAGCCGGAGGAAGCGGCAATGAAGATGCTTCTCAGGGAACAGATAGATCAGATTCTCGACACGCTTTCACCTAGAGAGGCGATGGTACTGAAGATGAGATATGGTCTTCTGGATGGAAAGACAAAAACGCTTGAGGAGGTAGGTCAGTTCTTCAACGTCACCAGAGAGAGAATTCGACAGATCGAAGTAAAGGCTCTCAGAAAGCTAAGGCACCCTTCAAGGAGTAAACAGCTCAAGGCGCTGTTGGGAATGCTTAATACGTCTAAGCGCGACTAATTTAGCCATTTAATAACAGTGTCTTAATTTATGTATCACTTGAGAGAAAAGTCTAGTGTATATAATGGAAACACGTATGAAGGGACGTGAAAACTTGGCCGAAAAAAAGAAAGCAAGACCGGTTGAAACAAGTCCCAGAATTCTTTCTCAGATCGAACTATTAAAGAAGGCTAAGAGTGGCGACTTGCTCGCCAACAGGGAGATTCTTAGTCGATTGAACGATAGGAACGCTAAAGAGGAGCAGTCTCGTGATTGAGACTGCTCTTTCTTTGGAAGGCTTCTCTCTTATCGTCGACGGCAAGAAGATGCTCGACAATGTTTCGCTAGAAGTTCCGAAGGGAAATATCGCTCTTCTACAGGGAGCAAGGGGATCGGGTAAGTCGGCAATTCTGAGAAGCTTCATTCATCTCAACGAAGAGCTCTTCGATGATGTCCAATATACGGGATCAATAAAGCTCTTTGGATCGGATATCGACCAACTTGACAGAAAGAGCGTAAGGAATAGGGTAGCTTACGTGGATACGACATTCCTCGAAGCTATGTCAAACTTCACTTTGATTGAATTCTTCAGATTCCTGAAAGGAAAGCGATTCGAATTCGAGGATTTTGAAGAGAGCGAACTCGATCTTTTCAACGAGTTGGATCTTCTTGATCTTCTGGCCGTCAAAGCAGAGACCTCTCTCAAGACGATACCACTTTTCAAAAGGCTCTCGCTGCTGGTCTTTTCTACACTCATACGTCACCCCGAGGTGATCATTCTAGACAACATTCTTGATCACCTTGATGACGATGCCTGCACAGAGGTGAAGAACGTCCTTATAGATACCAGAAACAACACGACTCTGATTATCTCTTCCAGGTTTGTTCTGAGGCTTCTAGACATTTCTGATTTGTTGATTGTCCTGAAAAATGGTAAAATTTCATATGTAGGAAGTCCCGAGATTTTCGTTCTGAACAACCGATAAGTACTCGCCGTTGGAGGTGAACCATGAACGTCCTTACCGTTACGCTTAACCCTGCTCTCGACAGGGAAATAGTTGTTGAGAATTTCAAGATCAATGAGTTTCACAGGGTGAAGAATCCCAGTTATTCGGTTATGGATCCAGGAGGTAAGGGCATAAACGTTTCCGTAATTCTCTCCGGCCTTGGAGTTAGAAATATCGCCATGGGTTTTCTTGGCGGGTATATCGGAAAGGTTGTCGAAGAGAGAATGCGTCTGATGAGCGACCTCATCACTACCGCATTTATTCACGTTGAGGAAGAGACAAGAGAGAATATCGCTATTGTTGACCCCGTAGGCGAGACGATAACCGAGATCAATTCTTCGGGTCCTATCGTTAAGCCCGATGACTTGAGAATGTTTGTTCGTAGATTTGATGTGGCACTCTCCAGGGTCAGACATGTTGTGATCTCCGGGAGCATCCCGAGAGGTGTGGACAACGAGATCTGCAGGTCCTTATGCAAGAAGGTAAGTAACTCGGGAAAAGTATCGTTCGTGGAGGGGATCGGTCCCGCCTTTGAAATGGCCGTAGAAGCAGGAGTTGTGACTGTGGCTCGCCCGGATTTGAGAAGCAGGAAGCTGCTTTTCGGAGAAACGATGGTAGATCTGAAGGATTATGTGAAAGCTGCAAAAAGGATGCTAGAACGCGGAGCCAGGCTTGCGATTCTCTCTTATGCAGTTGAAGGAGACGTAATTGCAACAAATGACGGTGTGTGGCTGTTCAAAACTAAGAGCCATATTGATAGATCTCATCTTTTGGGGACTGGAGACGCCTTCATGGGTGGAGTTGTCAACTCCATGATAGAAAACGAAAAGGATTACTTCCTGGCTGCAAAAAGAGGAATGGCTGCAGCCGTTGCGGAAGCAGAGTATATAAGCAAGGAACGTATCTCTCTTGAGGATATTGATGAACACATGGACTCATTCGATATACGAGAGCTGGAGTGATCTAGATGAAGGTTAGAGAAGCGATGATAAGAGACGTTTCGGCGATGTTCGAAGATGAAACCATAGAGGATTTCATTGTCTTATGCCTGAGGCAGAATAGGTCGGGGCTGCCGGTTGTTGATGAGGAATTCAAGGTTGTAGGATTCTTGAGTGAAAGTGATGTAATCAAGAGCGCACTGCCCAGTTACTTCAGTCTTCTTCAGTCTGCATCTTTCATTCCCGACACCCATCAGTTCGTCATTCGACTCGGCAAGATAAAGGACGATCACGTTTCGCAACATATGGTCAAACCGCCTGTACTTATAAAACCAGATGACACAGTGATATATGCGGCAGATCTTCTGATCAAGAACGGTCTCAAAGTGATGCCGGTTGTAGATGAATACGGTAAGTTGATGGGCATAGTAAACAGGATTCATTTGATTCACGCAGCAACGCAAGGCAAGATAGATAGATGAAAAAAACAGTTTCAATCTACACTTTCGGCTGTAAGATGAACCAGTATGAGTCACAGGCAATGGCCGAAAGACTAAAGGACTTTGAAGTCAGTTTTTCTCAGGAACAGGCAGATCTCTTCATATTGAACTCGTGCACTGTGACCTCCGAAGCAGAGAGAAAGCTCAGACAGCTTTTCAGGAGGCTGAAGGTACTCAATCCGGACTCTAAAATCATAATCGTAGGCTGTTACTCCGAGCTTTCACCCGAGGAGCTGACGGTTCTTGGTGCAGATGAAGTTGTAGGAGTTAAAGAGAAGAGGGCCATTCACAAGTACGTTGCGAGGCAGCTAGATAGACCCGACGGAGTTCCTCAAGAAGGCTTTTTCACCGTTACTTCGAGTATTGAAGGAAGAACGAGGGCTTTTCTCGGCATAGAAGACGGCTGTCTGAATAACTGCTCGTATTGCAGAATCAGGCTGGCAAGAGGAAGCAACGTAATCAGCAAACCAATAGATATGGTTAGGAAGGAATTCGAAGGATTGGTCCGAAGAGGCTACAAAGAAATCGTCCTGACCGGGATCAACATCGGATACTACGGGGTCGACTTAGATTCGTCTTTGACGGAGCTTCTTAACGAGCTTGACGGTTTAGACGGGAATTGGAGAATAAGACTCGGTTCACTCGACCCCGATACCATTGATAAGAGCTTCCTCGATCTACTGGCCGGTTCATCGCGAATTGCAAGACATATGCACCTGTCGTTGCAGAGTGGTTCTGATAACGTCCTGAAATACATGAAAAGGAAGTACACAATAAGCGAGTACCTTAGAGCTGTTGAGAGCGCCAGAATGGTAGACCCTAGATTCGCGTTCACAACGGATCTAATAGCGGGATTCCCTGGAGAACTTGACGAGGATCATATGCAGACGCTTCGAATAATTGAAGAAGTGAATTTCCTGAAGGTTCATGTGTTTAGGTTCTCAAAGAGACCGGGAACAGAGGCTGCAGAGATGAAAGATCAGATAGAGTCTGGAGTGAAGAAGGTAAGAGCGCAGCAGCTAATTGAGGCTGGAGCGAAGTCGAGAGAGAGGTATCTCGAGACGCATATCGGCCAGACAAGCAAAGTCCTGATAGAGAAAACCGACTCTTCTACGAGTCGTGGTTTCGATGAATACTATGTGCCTCACATCGTCAACGGAAGACAAAGCGGCTTTGTGGATGCGACGGTAACGAATTTCGAGAGTCACAAGGAGGGTTCCAATGCTGAACTATATTGCCGATCGGTGGTGCGATGAAGATTCTTCCCTGGTCAGTATTCTTGTTCCGGGAGTAATGAACAGTGAATCGGTCTACGAAGTAGTTCGAACGTACAACGGATTGCCTTTTGCATTCAGAAAGCACTTTGAGAGGCTCAAGCAGTCGGCAAAACTTTTGGGCCTGGAAGTCCCTTTCAGCTGCAAAGAGCTTAACTCTATAATCATGGAAGGGCTTGAAAGAAACAAGGCAGTACAGACAGAGGATTTCAGAATCAGAATATCGCTACTCAGTTACGGAAAGGAAAGCAGGGCAGCGGTCATCTTCAGCAAGCTTCCCTCCGTGTCGAAGGATATCTATGAACTCGGAGTGAAGGTGTGCATTTCGCCGTTTACAAAGCCCTCGGGCGATATCCTGAATCCTCAGCTGAAAATGCCGGGCTCTAGCTGGAATATCAGAACGAGAAAGTTGCTCGGAGACAATTACGACATGATTATACTGAATGAAAAGGGAAACGTCTGTGAAGGATCGTTCTCGAATGTCTTCCTGGTCATCGATGGTTCGGTAGCTACTCCGGATATCCGCTCGGGAGTCCTTCCAGGAATAACGCGTGATAACGTAATCGGTCTATGTGAATCTCTGGAGATCACAGTTGAAAAGAGACCTATCCCGTCGTGGGAGTTGTTCTGTGCCGATGAGATATTCATGAGTCATACGAGCGTAGGGATCGTTCCAGTAAGGAGACTGGAAGAGAAAGTGCTTATTGAGGACTTTACAGATGGAATGACGAGACTGCTGCTCGACAATTTTGAGGGATACATAATGACAGAAGACAGCAATTGGAGCGGATTAGATGAAGTGGAGCCATCGAACTATAGGGCAGATATTTGATGAACTGGTGAAAAGCTCGGGGCTGTTCAGAAAGATAAAAGTCTTTGAGTTGAATAAAGACTGGGAAGAGATCGTTGGTCAGCCAATAGCAAATCACTCGTCAATTACGGATTTTACTGACGGGACTCTCATTGTAAGTGTTGATGATGGAATGTGGCTCAATGAAATGAGACTAAGGGAAAAGGCTCTTCTTACTAAGCTGAACTCTGCATTAGGAGTAGAAGCAATCAGAAGAATTAAATTTAGAATTAGGCGATAGACATGGAGGTGTTAAATGTCTGATTTATACAATGCTCAGAACATAAAGATACTTAAAGGATTAGATCCGGTTAGGAAGAGACCGGGCATGTATATTGGGTCAACCGGAAAGTCGGGTCTTCATCACCTCATTTACGAGATAGTCGACAACAGTATTGACGAGGCAATGGGAGGATACTGCGATAAAATAGACATCGTTATCATGGAAGACGGCTCCGTGGTAGTGAGAGATAACGGAAGAGGAATTCCAATAGATATCCATCCAGATACCGGGACAAGTGCACTGGAAGTTGTCATGACAACTCTCCACGCCGGAGGTAAGTTTTCAAAGGACTCATACAAAATCAGTGGGGGACTGCACGGAGTGGGGGCTTCTGTTGTTAATGCTCTGTCTGAATGGATGATCGTAGAAGTAATGGTTGACGGAAAGGTATACAGACAGAAGTACGAAAGAGGAAAGGCTTTGTCGCCCGTTGAGATGGTTGGCGAAGCAAAGGAAAATGGTACAGTAACCAGCTTCAAACCCGATCCTATGGTTTTCGCAGTCACTGACTTCGACTTTGACATACTTGAGGCACGATTCAAGGAATTGGCCTATCTGAACGGGGGAATAAGGATCTCCTTCGAAGATAGAAGAATCGGCGAAAAGAGAAGCTATCACTTCGAAGGCGGAATCGTTGAATTTGTGAAGGCAATCACCAAGAACAAGAAGTCAGTTCACAAGGATCCCATCTACCTGGAGGGGTCCTATAACGATGTCAAGATACAGCTCGCGATGCAATATACCACGTCGTATGATGAGGATGTTCTCACATTTGTAAACAACATCAAGACAATTGAGGGCGGCACTCACCTGACTGGATTCAAGACGGTGCTCACAAAGACGATGAACGATCTCGGCAGGAAGCACAATATACTGAAAGACAAGGATCAGAATCTGCAGGGCGAAGATCTGAGAGAAGGTCTTTCGGCAATACTGAGTGTCTTTGTGAAAGAGCCGCAGTTCGAAGGGCAAACTAAGGCAAAACTTGGAAACGATGAGGTATTCGAAGCAGTTATGAAAGTCGTTAAAGAAAAGCTGGAGGAGCACTTCGACTACAATCAGAAGGATCTGAAAGCAATACTTACAAAGGCTCTCGAAGCTGCACGTGCGAGATTGGCGGCGAAGAAAGCACGAGAGATGGTTCGAAGAAAGAATGCTCTTGAAAACACTACTCTGCCAGGCAAGCTGGCAGATTGCATCTCGGAAGATCTAGAGGAGACAGAGATCTTCATAGTTGAAGGGGACTCGGCCGGAGGCTCTGCCAAGATGGCCCGTTCGAGAGAGACTCAGGCGATCCTTCCGCTTAGGGGAAAGATCCTGAACGTTGAAAAGGCCGGACTCGACAGAATGTTGAAGAGCGAGACTATAAGCAATATCATAGTCGCTCTTGGTACAGGAATGGGCGAAGACTTCGAGATTAAGAATCTAAGGTATGGAAGGATTATAATAATGACGGATGCCGATGTCGACGGTGCACATATCACGACGCTTCTTCTTACTCTCTTCTATCGATATATGACACCACTAATAACCAACGGCAAGGTCTATGTCGCTCAGGCACCGCTCTACAAGATAGAACTGAACAGGCAGAAACACTATTTCTATAGTGATGAGGAATTGACTACGTTCATTAAGGAGCATTCCGATAGAAAACTCAATTACTCGAGATTCAAAGGGCTTGGCGAAATGAATCCCGAACAGCTGTGGGAGACGACAATGAACCCCAGCGACAGAAAACTCGTACAGATAAACATAGAAGATGCTCAGGAAGCGGACAGAGTCTTCACAATACTAATGGGTAGCGAGGTGGAGGAAAGAAGATCGTTCATTGAACGGCATGCATTGAGTATTTCCAATCTTGACGTATGAGCCTTTCACTTAGAGCCGGTATTTGTGTGGTAATTCTCTTTGCCATTTGGATGGTTTCTATTGCGAATTTCGTACTGGAGTCATTCTTCACGGCACCGGTACAGCAGTTGACCAGGATCGTTAATTTCGGTGAGATTCTGGTTGAATTTCCTTTGGCCTTTAGAAGAACCTGGAAAACTGATATAATTTACCCACCGGGAAGCATTGACGTTTCCGGCGGAAGAGTCTTTTTGAAACCGGGAAAGTTTTTGGTGAGTTATAGAGACAAATATTACTGGGTCTCCGATGATTTTGTTATAGTTGATTATGCCGATCTTTCGGAGGTTGTTAGTAATCCGATTATCGGCGGCGTTAGTTTTCTTCAAGAAAATGGAGTTTATATAGCCACCGAAAGAGACATAGAGATTTTTGCCGGAGCGGTAGAGGGCATTCTTGCTGACAGAAGAGTACTGGCACTGGTATCTTACTTTGATTTTGAAAACAATGTGTTGTTACTCAGAAGAGGGATCAGAGTGAAGGTACTTGACTGGGAAAGCTTGGAAGCAAATAAGGACCTTCTTCTTCAGTTAGAAAACGCCTCCGACAGAAGCGAGTATATTTTCTTGAGTGATGGTAAACTGTTGAGAGCGAGGTGACATTGATGGCCAGGGGGAAGGATTATACAGTTTCTCTCGATGTTGGCACGAACACCCTTAAGGGTGTGGTGGTAAGCAGAGAACAGACAGGTCAGATGACTCTTGAGGCTTATGGGAGTGTCAAGACTGTTGGGCTCGACAAGGGCGAGGTTAAAGATGCGGTTGCTCTTAAGCAGTCCATTCAGAAGCTGATTGAGGATCTAACAGGTCAGATGGGCAAGAAGGACGTTGAGGCAGACTTCAAGATCAGTTTCACAGATGGGGACTATTCAGTATTCTCGGAGAACATAGAAGAAATTCTCTCCGAAGAGAAACAGGTAATGGTGAAAGAGCAAACGATTTTGAGCATTATGAGTCGTCTCAAGGCGGAGAAGATGAAGACGGGCAACACTAATATACACAGAAGCTATATCCGCAAGTATATTCTCGATGATGATAAAGTCGTCTTCAATCCCGTTGAGATGTACGCGAAGAAACTGAATGTCGAGATGGTTTTTGTTTCAAGCGAAGGCAAGTCGGTCGAGATCTTCAGAAGGCTCTTCGAAGAACTCTTCGGCAGAGGTGACTTCTTCATCTCTCCAGCGCTTATTTCTGCATCTGAAGCTGTATTGACGGATACTGAGAAGCAGCACGGTGTGGTTAGCGTTGTCCTCGGACACAGTTTCTCCGAAACCGTAATCTACAGGGAGAATCTTCCCGTTTACATCTCGAGAATTCCTCTTGGAATAAGACACATAGTGCTGGATGTAGCGAGGGTTCTCGGTACATCGGTAGATGAAGCCGAGAGATTGCTTGTCAATTACGGCCATTGCAGTATGTTCCCGCCTGATGCTGAAGACGTTGTGGAGTACTTTGGACTTGATGAAAGAACTAGAAAGAATGTCTCGGTAAGAAGACTCTCCACAGTTATCTATGCGAGGGTGAAAGAGCTTCTGAACAAGATCAGAAAAGAGATCCAGCTCTTCATAATAAACAATCCGGAATACTCCGAAGAAAGGATTCCCGGAGGAGTCGTTTTCACTGGTGGGGGCTCCAAGCTGAGAGGTCTTACGGATGTAGGCGTTGAGTCTCTAAAGATGCCGGTAAGAATTGGTACATATGAAACTAGTTTCAACAAAAGAATTGAGAACAGTCATGATGTTGCTAATGACCCAGTATTCAGCTCCTGTTTAGGCAATCTTGTTTCCCCCGAGGAAGTCCAGGGAGAAGCCGTAGAAAGCGTGGTTGAAAGACCCAAGAAAGATTTTGGATCGTTTATAAAATCCCTCTTCTTTGGAGGTGAAGATGATGAGCTTTGAGATTGACACAGGAAAGAAGAATGCTGAAATCAGATTGCCATCCATAAAAGTCATTGGTGTTGGTGGAGCAGGCGGTAACGCCGTAAACAGAATGATATCCGAAGGAATCCACGGCGTCACCTTCATCGCGGCAAATACAGATATTCAGGTTCTTGAAAGCAATAAGGCCGATCTTAAGATTCAGCTTGGAACTGAACTGACTAGAGGCCTGGGAGCCGGCGGTAACCCAAATGTCGGTGAGAGAGCGGCAGAGGAATCGGTTGACGAAATCGGGACCTTTCTTGAAGACACCGATCTGCTGTTTATCACTGCAGGAATGGGCGGTGGCACCGGAACGGGCGCAGCACCAATAGTAGCTTCGATTGCAAGGGAAATGGGAATCCTTACCGTTGCAGTGGTCACAACCCCCTTCTTCTTCGAAGGTAATACGAGATTAAAGACTGCCAACGAAGGCTTGAGAAGGCTTAAGAACTCAGTGGATACTCTCATCAGAATCTCGAACAACAAGCTTCTTCAAGAACTGCCGCCGAACACCTCAATAGTCGATGCCTTCGCCAAGGCCGACGAGACGCTCCATCATGGAATAAAGGGAATCTCGGAACTGATTACGAAACGGGGATACATTAACCTGGACTTTGCCGATGTCGAGTCGGTTTTGAGAAATGCCGGAACGGCGATGCTGGGAATTGGCGTGGGCTCAGGCGAAAGGCGTGCAGAAGAAGCAGCTCGAAGAGCTCTTGAAAGCCGACTGTTGGAAAAGCCCATCGACAACGCGACGGGGATAATTCTAAATGTTTCGGCGAAGAACATAACCTTGAGAGAGATGAATATTGCGGCTGCAATTGTGAGACAGAACTGCAGCGAAGACGCAGACGTGAAGCTTGGGCTCATTGTCGACCCGGATATGAACGATGATGAACTTGACATAACTTTGATTGCAGCGGGTCTTGAACTAGACGAGGGCGAACTCATGGGTGATGCTTCCGACATCCCCGCGATTTACCGATTCGGACTGGATATAAACGAGGAGGAGTGATCGTTGAGAGTCTATAAAAGACTCGGAGAGCTTCTCATAGATCAGGGACTCCTAAGTGAAGATGCTCTCCAGCAGGCCGTAACTCTACAGAAAAAAGTCGGGAAGCCGCTCGGTGAAGTTCTTGTTGGTATGGGCGTAATCTCCTGGGACGACATATACGATTCACTCTCAAAGCAATACGGGCTTAAGGTGCTCGAAGATTTGCCTAATATCGTTACTCCCGATGTCCTAAGAATGATTCCTAAGCCTGTTGCAGACAGGCTTAGTGTAATCCCTATAGAGTTTGATCACGAAAAAGGGATCCTTAAGGTGGTAACTACTGAAGTTCTTAGGGTTCCTCAGATAGACAGAGAGCTCTCCTTCCTCACAGGAAACAAGATTAGTACGCTCCTTGTACCTCCACCAATGTTCGATGCTCTCTACAAATCTTCGTATGACGAGTCTGCCTCCAGCGAGATAATAGACAATACTTTCAGCATAGAACAGCACACGGAAATTGATCTTGAAGATGACAGACAGGACGAAACCGATGATACTCCCGTCGCGAAGTTCATAAACTCACTTCTGGACAACGGCATAAGAAGCGATGCCAGTGACGTCCATCTGGAGCCCTACGAGAAAATGGCCGTTGCCAGACTGAGAGTCGACGGCGTTCTGAGAAAGGTCCTGAGCTATCCGCGCAAAGCTCATAATTCTGTAGTGTCGAGAATCAAAGTCATGTGTAAGCTGGATATTTCAGAGAAGAGAATGCCTCAGGATGGAAAGTTCTATATTAGGAGAGGCAATGAGCAGTTCGACATGAGAGTTTCGACAATGCCAACGATTTTCGGCGAGAAAGTTGTTATGAGAATCCTCAGGGTATCAAATGCGAAGAAGAAGCTTGAAGATCTCGGTCTTTCAGACCACAACAGAGAGCGTTTCGAAAGCATAATCAACGCTCCGTACGGTATCATACTGGTATCTGGTCCTACGGGAAGCGGAAAGTCCACTACTCTGGTAGCGGTCCTAAACCAAGTAACCTCGGAGAAGGTTAACGTGCTTACGGCAGAAGACCCTGTTGAATATACTATTGAAGGTATTTCTCAGTGCCAGGTGAACACGGACATCGGATTGACTTTTGCGAGATACCTGCGATCTTTCCTGCGTCAGGACCCTGACATAATAATGGTCGGGGAGATCAGAGACAGAGAGACTGCGCAGCTGGCGATTGAGGCATCGCTAACTGGACATCTTGTTTTCTCGACAATCCATACCAACAGTGCTGCAGGCGCGGTTGCTCGACTTGTCAACATGGGGGTTGATCCCTTCCTACTTGGCACTTCATTGATCGGAGTTATGGGGCAGCGATTGGTAAGAAAGCTCTGTAACAACTGTAAGGTCAAAATACCAGTGAGAGAAGAACTAAGAAAGATGGCCTCAACCTTTTACCCCGATAGAAATGACTTCAGCGAGTACATTCCTGGAAATGGCTGCCCCGAGTGCCGGGGAATGGGTTATAAGGGTAGAACCAGTATTAGCGAAATCCTGGTTGTTGACAACAATCTTCGTCAGATGATTGGTCAGAACGCTTCAGAGAGAGAGCTTGCTCAAGCTGCCGTGAAGGCTGGAATGCGAACGCTTTACAGCGATGGGGTGCAGAAGGTGATCGACGGAGTCACTTCCCTTGAGGAGATAAAAAGAGTTGCCATAGAGTACTAGCCAGACTTCCTCTTCTCGATCCATACTTACGCATACTCAAACATACTCACAGAAGTCGTGAATAGTCGTCTTTTATCGCGAATAGTCGCATAATGCGCAAATAGCCTCCCCATCTCGCCGATGATAGTATTGAATCGGATAATTACAAATTCGGATAGGAGGTTTCTTTATGGCGTACAGAGTATTAGTTTGGGGCCTTGGCGCAATGGGAAGCGGAGTGGCCCGTAATGTTGCCAAGAAAGAAGAACTAAGACTGGTTGGAGCCGTTGAAAAGGATTCAGAAAAGATCGGAAAGGATCTTGGAGAATATCTCGACGGCAAGAAGACAGGTAGGTTGATCTATTCGGATGTGGGCGAGGCAATTGCCGAAACGAGACCAGACATAGTTGTAATAGCTACGAACTCCTTTGTAGAAGAAGTACTTCCCAAAATAGAGATGGCTGCAAAACACCACGTGGATATTCTTACGATAGCCGAAGAGATGGCCTTCCCATTCGCTTCGCATCCAGAGGAATCCGAAGTCCTCGAGAACATCGCCTGGCGTTATGGAGTATCTATTCTTGGTACGGGAATAAATCCAGGGTTCGTGCTTGACCTATTGATAATCGCTATGACAGGTGCATGTCTAAAGGTCGAGAGGATAGAAGCAAGAAGGATCAACGATCTTTCTCCCTTCGGAAAGACTGTGATGAAAACCCAGGGAGTAGGCACTTCACCTGAGGAATTCAAGAAGGGAATTGAGTCGGGAGAGATAGTAGGACACATAGGCTTCCAGCAGTCAATCGCAATGATTGGAAATGCTTTAGGGTGGAACATTGATAGAGTTGAAGAGACTCGTGAGCCAATCATATCAAGAACAGAGAGGAAGACTGATGTTGCACACGTAATGCCCGGTATGGTGGCCGGCTGCAGACATATAGGCCGGGGTTATTGTGGTGACAGACTAGTGATAGAGCTTATTCATCCCCAGCAGATCCTTCCGGAAATCGAAGGGGTCGACACTGGCGACTACATAGATATTTTCGGCGACCCGGAGATTCACCTTTCAGTAAAACCCGAGATTCCCGGCGGAAAGGGGACTATAGCCCTTGCTACAAACATGATTCCCGCAGTAATTGAGGCAACTCCCGGACTGATTGAAATGAGTGAGTTGCCTGTACCGAGGTGCTTGATCGACGAGATCAGGGAGATGTAACTATGAGTGCAATCAAGGGGCAGTGGGTCCAGATACACCAGATCCTCCTCGATATTGGCGAGAGAGCTCCCTCCGTTCCCGAGGACACGAAGAACGTCCCTCTTGAACTGAGAATCAGGGGCTTTCTCATTGAAGAGAAGGCAGAAGTCGGCGAAATGGTCACTGTAGAAACCGCCTCGGGGAGAAGAGTTCACGGAAAACTTGAATGCGTCGAGCCCACGCATGAACACAACTTCGGAGACAATATTCCCGAACTCTCTGAGGCCGGAATTGAACTAACTCGATGGCTTACTGGTGGCGATAGCGATGCAGAATAGATCATACGAATCAGTAATGGCGAGAAGAAAAGAGATAATGAAGGCATCTGTTGGAGTTGATTACGACAAATACGAACTCGAAGGGATTGCCTTTGACTACGAAGCGCTCATGAGAGATACTTCGTACCCTATTGAGGAGATCAGAAAAATTCAGTCAGAAACCGGAGTTGGGGATACCCCTCTGATTGAGCTCAAGAATATCACGAGACTCGTAAGAACAATCAGTGAACCGGGCAAGGGCGCTAGGATTTTCCTGAAAGACGAGGCGACTAACCCTTCGGGAAGCTTCAAGGACAGGCGTGCATCAGTGAGTGTTGCAAGGGCAAAGGAGCTCGGTTACAAAGGCGTAATCGCCGCGACTAGTGGAAACTACGGAGCTGCCGTTGCCTCTCAATCTATGAAAAGGGCTTTGAAGTGCATCGTTGTTCAGGAGTGTTATGACAGCAAAGGCAAAGGTCAACCTGAGATTCTGGAGAAGGCTCGCGCCTGTGAAGCTTACGGAGCAGAAGTAGCCCAGCTTACGGTCGGTCCGGAGCTCTTCTACTACTTCCTCCTTCTTCTTGAGGAAACTGGGTTCTTCAATGCATCCCTCTATACACCTTATGCGATTGCGGGCATCGAGTCTTTGGGATATGAGATTGTGGAACAGTCAAATAGAATGATCGGAATGAATCCTGATTACGTCCTCGCTACACACGCCGGGGGAGGCAATCTCACGGGAACGGCCAGAGGTCTTAGAAAGGCAGGCGCAAAGGAAACACAAGTCGTTGGAGTCAGCGTCGATCTTTCCGGTCTTCACATGGCGAGCAATAGAGACTTCAACAGGAAATCCTTTACCACCGGTCATACTGGATTTGGAATACCATTTGCTGTTCTCCCGGATAGATCAGATGTTCCAAGGAATGCTGCAAGAGCCTTGAGATACATGGACAGGTATCTTCTCGTTACGCAAGGAGAAGTATTTTATGTTACCGAAATGCTTGCGAGACTTGAGGGCCTTCAGCGAGGTCCGGCAGGTAACACGAGTCTGACAGCAGCTATAGCTCTTGCCAGAGAACTACCCGAAGACAAAACAATAGTAGTCCAGGAAACCGAATATACAGGTGCAGGTAAGCTACCCAGCGCACAATTGACCTTTGCTAGAGAAAACGGGATAGAGATTGTGAGGGGAGACCCTTTAGCCCTGGATGCTCCGGGCAAGACAATATCTATCCCTGAGAGCCACTCTCAGATTGCATACAAAGAAGTGAACATGACAGACTTAAGGAGATCCTATATAAAACAACTGATTAGACGGGAGGTTACATTGATCGAGAGCGATTACGAATACTTATCCGAAGAGCTCAAGACTGATGTAGCTAAAGTCAAGGAATTGGTTAAGGAGGTAAGTGCTAATGTCGATTCAGAGAACTGATGATTTTGAAAAGCGAAGCCTGCACCTGCAGAACCTTTCAGACGAGGATCTAGACAGTAGGTTCTGGGAGCTTGCGGACAAGATCGTCGAGCCGCTGATAGAACTAGCAGAAGGAAACACGAGTCCTTCGATCGAGCGTTCAGTACTTTTGCGGATGGGGCTGGACAGTTTTCAGGCCGGGGCTATCGTCGCTAAGGCCGTTGAATTCGGTCTCCTTGGCAAGGGTGCCGGGAATCTTGTCCTTTCATACGCCAAGAAGACATCACAACCTTTAGAGAAAGCTGTGGAAGATCTTGCAACAGGAAAGGGCTGGGAAGAACTTGTCACCTTCTTCAGAGGAGGTGGGGAAAGTGCTGCCCGTTAACGAAAAGCTGAAGGTCGAGGAGATTCTTAAGGATCTGCAGCATTATGCCCCGAGAAGAAAGGGCTGGACACGGAGAAAGAAACTGCCCAAAGGAACGAGAGTCGATGGTTTCCAATATGATCAGATTTCCGAACCGTTGAAGAACAGCATAGGACTACCGGCCTCGCACTATTTTGAGAACATTGATCCGCAACCCGATCCCGTCATTACTTCCGAGATTGCCTCCGGCAGATTTGAAGATGACATCAGAAGAATGAGAATGGCTGCCTGGCATGGTGCCGACCATATCATGGTTATAAGGACACTAGGCCAGAGTCATATTGACGGTCTGATCGAAGGAACACCCGAAGGGATAGGAGGCATTCCTATCACACGAAAACAGCTTAGAGCTACTCGAAAAGCTTTGGACGCCATTGAAGAAGAAGTTGGAAGACCGATAAACTTCCATTCTTATATTAGTGGAGTGGCAGGACCTGAAATCGCTGTTCTCTTCGCAGAGGAAGGTGTCAACGGCGCTCATCAGGACCCTCAGTACAACGTTCTTTACAGAGGAATCAATCCTGTGAGATCCTTTGTCGATGCGGCAGCTGCCAAGAAAATCATGGCAAGCGTTGATATGCTTCAAATAGATGGCGCCCACAACGCGAATGCCTCTGCCAAGAGAGCATGGAAAGTCATGCCCGAACTCCTCGTACAGCATGCGATTAACTGCGCTTTCTCTGTAAAGGTGGGGATGAAGAAAGATTTGATCGCTCTCTCAACGGTTCCCCCTGTTGTCTCTCCCGCCCCGGAGTTCAAACTGAACTTTATCTACGCAATAACTCTGAGAGAACTATTCAAAGATTACAGATTTAGGGCTCAGATGAATACCAGATATATCGAATCAGACTTGATGGATGCAACAAGAATTCATGTGCTAGACACTCTGATTTCGAGACTAACCAAAGCAGACATCCAGTCCACCATAACTCCCGATGAAGGTCGAAATGTTCCGTGGCATGTCAACTCCATAAGGGGCATCGAAACCGCAAAACATGCTCTCTTGGCTCTGGATGGAATCAAAGACCTACTCCAGATCAACGAAGAGGTCGTGAGGCCAAAGATTAGAGAGCTGAAGATGCGCGCCATCCTAATGATGGAAGAGATACTGGAAGCAGGCGGATACTTTGAAGCTGCCGAGAGGGGCTTTTTTGTTGATAACGGACAGTACCCCGAGCGCAATGGCGACGGCATTGCGAGACCGAAAGACGGTGGGATCGGTGCCGGCACCGTTGTTCCTAGGGATGCTGAATACTTTGCCCCCGTATGTGAGCACTTCGGATACAACAATCTCCCTGAGGGAATCAAATCGCCCGATGAACTCATAGGTGGTTGCACCCTGCATGACAGATCAAAGATAAAGTACATAGACGAACTCGATGAATCCGATAACGTTAATCTTAGAATCGCTCAGCAACTGGAAGACAGGGAGAAAGGTCTGATATCTCCCGAGGTCGAATGGTGGGGCGACGGTTGGGTTCAGCTAGATTTGACCATCCCCGATGACCCCGATCACGCCGAGGCCGCAGCTCTTGAGATTGCGAAGAGGATGGGCTTTGTAGAAGCAGCAGTCATAAGCAAGACCATCCTCCATCCGATTGAGGGGACTTATCTTGAGCTAAAAGCAAAGGTCCCGTTCAAGATAGAGAGAGGCTCACTAAAACTACCTGAGAAGCCTGATCTATTAACCGAAGAAGAGATCGTTTCCTTCGTCGAAGGACATCCAATGAGAGTGGTGGCCGGGACGGTCGGCAACGACGAACATTCGGTTGGAATAAGGGAGATCCTAGATATTAAGCACGGAGGAATTGAGAAGTTCGGGTTCAAGTACACCTACCTCGGTACAAGTGTTCCTCCGGAGAAGTTCATTGATGCGGCCATAGAAACCGGTGCCGAAGCAGTTCTTATCTCCACGATTATCACTCACAACGAAGTCCACGTAAGCAATTTGACGAAGATTTCTCAGCTCGCTATAGAAAAGGGCGTACGAGACAGATTGATCTTCATTTCGGGTGGAACCCAGATTACAAATGATCTGGCCGTTTCCTGTGGAATGGATGCCGGATTCGGACGCGGAACAAAAGGCATTCACGTAGCATCCTTCCTTGTGAAGAAGAAAAGAGAGCTCCTGAGATAGCTTCTGGTTAACAAGAAGGCGGCACTTGCCGCCTTCTTTGCGTTATACTTGAACAGATGAGTGAGCAAATCGAATTACTAGTAAACAAGACTATAGACGAAATAAGAGATCTTACTGAAAGCGGCAGGCTTACAGTTGCGTTTTCAGGGGGTTTGGATTCTACACTTGTGGCTGTGCTGGCTTCGAGGGCTCTTGGACGGGAAAGGGTGAAGCTTGTAAACGTATGTTTTGGACCATATTCATATAGCAGAGGTCTTGAAATAGTAGCTTCCCTTGCAGACAAAATGAGGCTCAGGCTGGAATTCACGCCGGGATACGAAGCCCAAGAAAGGGTCTGGAAGGACGGTCCTTCGTGCAATAGATGCACTAGACTTGCGAAGCTACCGGCGATAAGATCCGGAGTTTTGGGTCTTGTAGCGACGGGTGCCAACCAATCAGACACCTGGGGAAAGACAGGGATCGTCATCAAGGATGGATTCTACGCTCCCTTGAGGAAATGGACAAAGAAACAGATAGAGAATGCGCTGAGCTACCTTGGTATCGAAGTGCCAAAGATTGGAGAAGCACCCGTTAGGGAAGGCTGCAAGCTGAAGCATCTCCTGAAGATTATGGCGAACCCGGCTTATCACGGGTACTCGGTTGCTATTGCAAATGAAGTTCTACTTGATCAGCTCGAGGATTTCACTCACACTCTTGCGAACGTAAAAGTGATCGGTCCCCTGTCAAGAAACATCGCTATAATTAACGTCTGTCCACTTCCCCCAATAGAAATAAGGGAGAGAATCAAGAGCTCACTTCTCGAGATAGACGTGATTGATGAAGTAAGATGGGTAGAAGGACCTTCAGTCCTCAAGATTTCGGCCAATCCAGGGCTCTATAATAGCAGAGAGGCAAGAAGATGGGTATTAAACGGGAGACTGGCTCCGGAGTTTGCTTTCCCCATAGAAGTTGAGTGGGTGAAGTCCAGAAACAACAGATTAGAGACATTTCAGGTAGTAGATTGTTGGAGGTTGAAAGATGATTCAGCTCATTGTGATTGATCTGGATGGTACTCTCCTCGACAGCGAGAAGAAGATCCCACGTGAAAACGAGTATGCAATAAGACGAACTCTGGATATGGGTGTAGCAGTCTCCATATCCACCGGAAGAAGCTATGTTTCGGGCCACAAATACGCCGAGCAACTTGGCATAGACGTACCCATTTCTTATCAGAATGGTGCTCTAGTGACGTACGGTCACGGAGAGAATACTGAAGTAATTTCAAAATCACTACTTGAAGCGGACAAAGCAAGATTCCTGTTCAAAAAGGCTTTGGAGAAATCCCTTAACGCTCTTGTCTTCTTCGATTTCTTCAGACTCCCGGATATTTCCACCACCAAACCTTCAGATTCTCCATACAGAGGATACTACTGTAACAACAGATATAGGATGCTGTTTGAAGATAATCCGCTAATGCGGATCAAGGATGAAGGTATTCCTGAAATCGCTCTTGAAGGCAAAGAAGACAGAATTCAGGAGCTTCTCAATGAATCGAATTCTCACCTCGAGAACGTAACCGTTATCAAGAACGACAATGTTGAAGAGCACGCCTTCTACGAGTTTTTCGGACCAGGTGTGGGAAAGGAAAATGGCCTGATACATATACTGGAATATCTTGGGCTGAGCTGGAGAAGCGTCGCATATATTGGCGACAATTTCAATGATGTTGAGATACTGAAGAAGGCCGAATTACCCGTGGTAATGGCAAATGGGCCGGACGAGGTGAAGCGGTACGCAAAACTGGTGACTGAAAGAGATAACGATAACGGTGGTGTGGCAGAGGCAATAGAGAGAATCCTGGCAACCAGGGGTGAGCGATAGTGGCCTTAGTTCTCCTTTCAGCAGTCCTTACTGCGCTTTCGATGCCCGGCATGCTTTGGGGTTACTTGATTTGGGTTGCACTTATCCCGTTCTTCATCTCCATGAAGGAAGTAACTCCGCTGAAGGGAGCTTTGAAGGCCTTTGTCTGGGGTTTCGTCTATCTGCTCATAACCCACTACTGGGAACTACCTGTCCTAACCGTGAATGTTCCGGAAGTCTTGAACTCATTCCCGAACTTCATCGGAATAGTAGTATATTTCCTGATGGGTGTAGTAATCGCAGTTCCCTTCCTTGCTTTCGGTTTCATCTACGGGTTGTATCAAAGGTTCTTCGAAAGGTATCCTGTACTTCTCAGCCTATTTGCCGCATCGTTTTTCACAGTCACAGAGCATCTCAGGGAGATAGGCCCACTCGGATTCACGAACGGGAGGCTATCTGACGCTCTTCTAAACGAACAGCTGGGAATAGCTCAGCTTCTTGCGGTTGGTGGACCGCTACTCCTTGTCTTCATAATAGTCTTTGTCAACCACTACTTGTCTCATCTCTTCATGGAACGCACAAGAGACAGAGCCTTATTGATTGTCATTTCTGTCGCTTTCGTGGCTCTTGCGAATGCCGCGATGAGTAGTTTTGTGCCTATTCCGCATTCTTCCGACAAATATGAAAGCACACTTTACGCGCTTCAAACAAATATCTCCATGCACATGAAGTATTACCAGCCTCCCGACGAGACCTTGAGAGTGGTCTCGAGAGCGCTGAGAGAAATTCCCGAAGGTTCCGTAGTAATCTTGCCGGAAGCAACTTTCATGAGCGATATAAGAAGTAATTCAACCGGCTCGCAGCTTCAACAGATTGCAAGCGAACGCAACTTAAGGATTTTGGTGGGATTTCCCACATACAACGATAGCAACTACAATCAGGTTAGGTTTGTAGATGGAGAGGGCTTCTCAGATGAATTCTACGCTAAAGTCCAGCTCACTCCCTTTGTTGAGTTTCTCCCATGGCCAAGAGTATTTGGACTCTTCAGTTTCCTTAAGTTCCTCGACTACTTCGATCCAGGCCAACAATTCACAATCTTTTCCGTAGATGAGCACAGGATAGGAGCACAAATCTGTTTCGACTCTCTATACAGCAATGTCTCGCGAAATCTCACTCGCAACGGTGCAACAGTGATCGTCATTGCCACAAACGACGGTTGGTTCAATATATCGACGGCTCTTCAACAACATCTATCAAAAAGCATCGCCAGAGCAATAGAAAACAGAAGATATGTGATTCAGGTATCCAACACCGGGATTTCAGCGGTAATCGATCCCTATGGCAGGATTGTAAAGCGACTGCCCACTTCGAAGGAACTGACGGCCGAGTATGTTGTTGGCGAATTCCAGTATCTTCCGAGGGTAACGACCACCCTATATACTAGGTTTGGGAACTGGTTCTTCTGGTTCTCTCTTCTTCTAGGAATAGCTTTAATAATACTTGGAGGTGTTGTTCTTTGAATTACCGTGAGAGAGCAAAAAAAATCCTCGAGACCCTCAACAGAGTTATTGTTGTGGGTTTCTCAAAGAATCCGGAAAAGGCGGCTAACTACGTTCCTACATATCTTATTGAAAAGGGGTATCGCGTGATACCTGTTAATCCGAGCATGGAAGAATACAGCGGCCTAAAAGTATACCCGGATCTTGAATCAGTCGTGGCCGACGGAATAGAGCTTGAAGTAGTTGACATCTTTAGACCCTCTGAGGAGGCGGAATCAGTCGCCTTGAAGGCCATAGAGCTGGGAGCAAAGGCTGTTTGGCTGCAGAAGGGTATAACGAGTGAAAAGGCTGCAAAGGCTGCCGAAGAAAAGGGAGTTCTTTACGTAGAAGACCTGTGCATGTTCGAGGAACATAGGAGAATATCGCTGTGACGCAAGTCCCGTACTTGGTAGCGGGCGCGGCCCAGGGCGTCGGAAAGAGCTCTTAAACGTCGTACGAGTTAGCTGGTGCGGGGTAGGGGTAGATGATGGTGGTTGGCCTGAAGCAAGAGCGAGAGCTAGAACTTGGTCATTCAGAAAACAAATGAAAGTTATGCAATCAGACGCAACGGACTTTGTCGATGATGCCTTGGCACACCCTGGCAAGAATCCGGCATTTGAAAGTCCATGATAGAGATCATTGGTTCTCGTTTGAGGGATGAACTCTGGAAACATAGACCGTGATGCTGAAACAATTTCGCATGCGGCAATAGCGGGTATAGGGTATTAGGTCTGGGCGGTTCGGTGAATAGAAGCGGTCAACCCCTTGAGCGATTCTTGAGAAACCGCGGTTGGTGGTTGCAGCGGTAGGAATGAGCAAAGTGAAACAGGCTGACCGTTGAATGGTTCTCCGTTTGCCAAGAAAAGCATCAGTTGGAAGTTCCAAGTTGCAAGTTGTAGTGTGCCAAGAAGGCGAAGAAGGAAACTTCTAGCCATGCTTAATTGAAGATGAGGGAGGGCCCCTCGAAGCCGCCATGCAGGTGGAGGCTTCAAACCACCGTAAGCTGCTGTGGTAAAGAGCCATGGTAGTGAACGTTACGGGAAAAGGCGGGACAGTGATCCCGTCAGGTGAGTACCAGAGGAGACGAATACAAGTGAACCACCGTGAACGTGTCGTAAGGACCTTTAGTGTCATCTAAACCGGGAGGACCAACTATCCCGGGATAAGTCTGGAGGAAACCTGCTTACTGTCCAGATGGTGACCGGCATACAGGTGGCGTGACCCTGGTACAGGCTTCGATTAGGAACTTGGGAACCTGGATCTGGATGTTAAGGGAAAAGCCGCAAGTGGA
>NZ_JWIM01000016.1:0-151606 GCF_002896535.1 Mesotoga sp. B105.6.4
TGTGTTATCCAGTTTTGTAGGTTAGTCAACCAACTCTGTGCAGACAACCGAAAGGGAGGAACTGTGAACAGAGACAAGGAAGGAGCAAACAGACAAGATGAGGTCGTATGAAATCTCCTTTGTACACTGGACGAAGATCCGCTGTAAGCTTAAGAACAAAGACCCGCTGAACGCTGTGAAGAGCCGTCCTTAGTCCTTCGTCCCAGATCATGAACCCGTCCTTGGGAAGAGCCTGAGGTCAGAGGCAAGAGGTCGGAAGAGCAAAAATGTCACAACGCGTCATCTGAACTTGATTCAGAGTCTTACCCTTCTTTTTTCGTCTCATGTAGCTTTTCTGGTTTGACCAAGAACGAAGAACAGATCCTCGCTCTGGAACGAAGCACTGGTTTTTCCCTCGGCTAAAGGAGAACCGTTTAACGGCCAACTGATATCGCTTTGCTCTTTCCAATCCCTACCGCAACCCCCGACCCGGGCCTTTTGCTTTTTCTTACTATGCAGGATCTGCTTTCTCTCCTTGCTCTTAATACTCTCGAATATGGTTTTTCTAGAAGCAAAGCTCTCGGTTGGTCTCTCTCGTTTCTTTTCATTTGATCGTCATCAGTTAGTCTTTTCTCTTTCGTACTTGACGATTATCTCTTCAAGCACTTTCGCGGCCATTCTTACGGTTGGCTCACATCCGATAACTTCATCCCTGTACTTTTCTTTAAGTACTTTGCAATCAAGATGACCGTATCTCTTCTCGAATTCCTCAAGGAATTCTTCGGCGATACGTTTCATTTTCTCTTGTTTCTCGAATTCTTCACTGTTGAAAAGAATGCCAATCACCGCGAGGGAACCCATTACTGCACCGCAAACGCTTCCAACTCTCATTCCTCCCCCGAAGGCACCCATGGTGTCGAACGCTTCTTTGGGAAGATTTAGATTGAATTCCTCGTTTGCTCCGTAAACCATCGCCTCTGCACAGTTTCTCTCTAGATCGTTTCTTGAATACTCCCTTCCTACAGCATCTTCAAGCATAATATACTCCTTCCTGACAGTCGGCTCCAGAACAAGATGGCATATCGATAAGTGTGCATTACGTATCACTTCTGATAGAATCTAAATATACTACTGAACTAAGGAGGTCTTTCATGTCAATACTACTAAAGAATGGTACAGTTTACCCTATCACATCCGATCCATTCAAAGGCGATGTCCTGATCGGTAATGGAAAGATTGAGCGGATAGGCCAGGGAATAGAGGAACCTGATGCAGAGGTAATTGATGCTTCGGGAAAGTATATTTTCCCCGGTTTCATTGATGCCCACTCTCATATTGGAATCTATGAAGAGGGTGTAGGCGGCTATTACGGAGATGGAAACGAAGCGACAGATCCTCTTACTCCCGATGTTTCAGTCGTTGACGCGTTTAATCCTCAGGATGCCGCAATAAAGCGCGCGTTATCAGGAGGAGTCACTACTGTCATGGTTGTTCCCGGTAGTGCAAACCCGGTCGGGGGTCAGGGCGCTATCTTCAAGTTCAAGAAAACCCTGATAGTCGACGACATGGTTGTTCGCGCTCCAGCAGGTTTGAAGATGGCGACAGGAGAGAACCCCAAGAGAGTCTACGGAGAAGGTTTCAAGAAAACGCCTTCCACTAGACTGGGAACGGCAGCTGTTATCCGTGGTTACTTCACAAAAGTCAGGGCCTACATTGAGAAGAAGAAGGCTGCTGAGAAAGAGGGGAAGCCCTTCACGGATATAGACCCGAAACTTGAGGTAGGAGAAAAAGTGCTCAAGAAGGAAATTCCCGCAAGAATTCACGCTCACAGACAGGATGATATTCTGACTGCAGTAAGGCTATCAAAGGAGTTTGATTTTGATCTTGTTGTGGAGCACGCAACTGAAGGCTACAAGATAGTAGATTTTCTCAAGAGTAACAATGTTCCGGTTGTTCTTGGACCTATTTTCGGTTTTCGAACGAAACTCGAGCTTAAGGACATGAGTTACGATGCGCCAAGAATACTCAACGAAAAAGGCGTCCTGGCAGCTTTCATGTGTGATCATCCAGTCATTCCTCTCGAAAATACGAACGTTCAACTCGGTGTGGCTTTACGTTACGGCTCCAAAGAGGACGATCTATTCAAGATGGTGACGATAAATGCTGCGAAGATTTTGAAGATAGATGAGAGAGTTGGATCACTTGAAGTTGGAAAAGACGCAGATATTGCTATCTGGACTGATCATCCATTTAACCTTTCGGCGAAGACAGAGAGAGTATTCATTGAAGGTGAAGAAGTATATAGCGATCTTTGATAAACGCTTTCTGTAAATATATCGAATTATTTGATGCGATTTAGGATCAAGCTTTGCCCGCGCTCTTCGTTGCGAGAGAAGAGTTCGTGGATTTAATTTGAGTGGAGACCTTTTCAGGGGATAGGCTTCTCGTTTGAACCGGGAGCGCGAATCCAAGAAACTCAATGTAAGTGAAGCATTTGCCGAGAATTTCGCGAGGCGGGAATGGTCTGATGCACCATTTAAGAAACAAAAACTAGGCAATTGGACAAGCCTCTCTTGACAATTCGGCTTTGTGCGAGGTCTTGGAAAACCGAAACCTTTAAGTCTCTTGTAGCCAGGTTGGGTGACTCTCACGAAATAGTAAGGGGTGGGTTCTATGAGTCGTTCTTGTTGAACAGAGAGAGATGCCGAGATAAACTGGTCCTTATTGATTGCGCAATTCTCGCCGTCATGCAGCAGCTCCTGAGGATTTTAACCATTCGACCAGGACGATGTCAAAGAAGCCGCATCTCGTCATGACCCAAGGATTCTCGTCATGAATTCGCTGAGATCAAAGTGCTTCATGTCTGCTCGCGAGTTCTCTTGACTAGCCTGCGTGATAAAATTGATATTACAGCGGGATAAGTAATCGAGTCCATGTTTTCAATGAGAATACTCTTTCGTTATAACAACTACGGCAAAGTGGCTTAGACCGACAGCTGAACAAATGATGCCAAATCAACTCTAGGTAATGTCACGGCAGTTTTCGCAGTCTCTTATCCCGCAGATTGAACTGTTTCGCGCGAACGTTCTATTACGGAAACAGAGTCATGGGTATCTTAAGAAAAAAGGAAGTGAGATCTTGAGAGTTCTGTTGGTTTACCCTGAATACCCGGAGACATTCTGGAGTTTCAAGCATGCTTTGAAGTTTGTTTCTAAAAAAGCGGCGTATCCCCCACTTGGTCTCATGACCGTTGCTGCCATGTTGCCCGAAGAATGGGAGAAGAAGCTCATCGATATGAACACGGACACTCTGCGTGATGAAGATATCACAGAATCCGACTACGTAATGATTAGCTCGATGGACATTCAGCTTGACTCGGCAAAGAAGGTCATTCAAAGGTGCAGAGAGCTTGGTGTCAAAACTGTAGCGGGCGGGCCGCTTTTCACAACCAGACCCGAGGAGTTCAGTGAAGTCGATCATCTTGTTCTTGGCGAGGCAGAAATGACTCTGGCGCCGTTTCTTCATGATTTAGAGAAAGGCCAGGCTAAGCACATTTACAGATCTGACGGCTTTCCAGATATCGGAACCAGCCCCATTCCAAACTGGGCGCTTCTTGACATGAGAAAGTACTCTTCAATGAACATTCAATATTCCAGAGGTTGTCCTTATAATTGTGAGTTCTGTGACATTGTTCTGCTAAACGGACGAATTCCCAGGACGAAGAGCGCGGAAAAACTCACTGCCGAAATGGAAGCATTATATGAGGCTGGTTGGCGCGGGGGAGTCTTCATTGTGGACGACAATTTCATCGGCAACAAGACGAAGCTGAAGAGAGAGATTCTTCCGGCAGTAGCCGAATGGATGAAAGAGAGGAATTATCCTTTTGTACTGAATACAGAAGTCTCAATTGATCTTTCGGATGACGATGAACTCATGAAACTCATGGTCGACGCAAATTTCGGAACCGTCTTCGTCGGCATAGAGACTACCGAGGAGGAAAGCCTTCTTGAATGCGGTAAGTATCAGAATCGAAACAGAGATTTACTCTCATCTGTAAAGAAGATGCAGCAGTTTGGGCTGCAGGTTCAGGGCGGATTCATTGTGGGCTTCGATCACGATAAGCCTTCGGTATTCAGAAACATGATCGATTTCATTCAGAAGAGCGGTATAGTGACGGCAATGGTTGGTGTCCTCACTGCGCCTACAGGTACAAGACTCTTCATGAGGTTGAAAGAAGAGAACAGGATCGCATCGGAGTTCTCTGGAAATAACACAAGCATTCTGACTAACATAGTTCCTAAGATGGGACTCAAGAACCTTGAAGACGGTTACTATGAGATACTTAAGAGCATCTACGCTCCTAAACCTTACCGTCAGAGAGTCATTACCTTTCTTAAGAACTATAAACCTAATACACCTAGACATGTAAGACCCCTTTCCGATAGTCTTAAGGCTTTTCTGAAGTCCCTATGGGTACTTGGAATCCGTGAAAGAGGCAGAATACACTACTGGCTACTGTTACTGTGGACGGCCTTCTTTAAGCCGTCGCTTTTCCCACTGTCGGTGGAATTTGCGATATACGGCTATCACTTTCGGAAATCCCTTTCCTTTGCCCTGTTTGGAGAGAGCGGGTCAATATCGCCCAGTCATGCAGAAAGAGATTCAGAGTGATCAAGCATATCGCGGGCGCGAAGTAGCTGACCGGTGAACTATCAGACTCTTTGTTCGTAAGAGGTTATAATTGAGTTCAGTCAAATATCCCGACTCAAAGGGACAATGGGTTGATAACAGCAATTCATTGTGGCAGGAGCGAGAGTATAGTAGATGTCGCGAAAGAGTGTGAAATTCGGAAGCTTTCTAAGAAATTACATAGATGATACCGAAAAGTTCAAGAAATGGCTTCAGTTAGGCATGGAATTTGAGAACCTCAGAAGAAGGCATTTTCCAGACAGGGGTCGACCTCGATTTGTCAATACGGTCAATCATCTAGCGCTTGAGGAAGTCTATTTTGCAATAAAGGGTATCAGTACCGTGTGGGTGAATCTCATGGCCCCTTCTGAGCTTCTTCTTTCTGCGGGTCTTAACCCCGTCTCTGCCGAAGGCATTTCTGGAGCGCTTTCGTCGATGCATCTTGAGGACACGGCGATAGCATATTCTTCACAGGCGGGAATAAGCGACTCCCTCTGTACGTTTCATAGAGCTTCTGTTGGAGTATCTATGAGAAAGCTTCTCCCCCCGCCAAAGTTGGTGATGACGACAAGCATTCTCTGCGATGGAAATCTTCCAACCTTCAAAAGAATAGCCAAGGAATACGATGTTCCTTTCATTTTGATAGATGTGCCAAGAGGTCGAAAGAGTGAGGCTGTAGGATACGTTCTCTCGCAACTGAAAGAAGTTGTCGGTACGATCGAAGAAATCACAGGGGCCCCCTTCAAAATGGATGAGTTGTCGTTGAGATTGTCTTATGAAAGAGAACTCATGGAAAACCTCGAGGAGTCGAAAGCCAGAACGGAAGACTCGTATCTGCCTCAGCACTTGTATGAACACATGAACTCGTTGTATGTACTTCATACTCTGGCCGGGGATGGGAGAATTGCGGCGGCCTCCAGAGGTATCCACGAAAGGCTTGAAGCGATTCCCGAAAACGCGAGGAAGATCCTCTGGCTTCACATTCCTCCCTATTACGATAATGAGCTTTTCAATCTCTTCGTTCCGGGATCGAAAAACCTCGTGGTTGCCAGTGAGCTCATGTGGGACTGGATGTATCCGGTTGATCCACAGCGACCACTTGAGAGTCTCGCAGAGAAACTTGTCTATAATCCTCTTTGTGGAAGCGTGGTCGATCGTGGAAACTTCTGCCTGGATCTTGCACGCAGCTTTAGGGTAGATGGAGTGATCCACTTTTCTCACTGGGGATGCAGACAGTCGGCCGGAGGAGTGAGTTACTTGAAGAGTATATTCGAAGAGGAGAGAATTTCCTTTCTTGAGTTGACGGGTGACTGTGTTGACCATTCATCTCAGGGAGCCGGGCAGCTGCGGACTAGGACAGAAGCATTCCTGGAAATTGTGGAGAAGAGAAGATGATCTATTATTCATGCAGCTACATACCAATGGAAGTGATGCTCGGAAGCGCCTGTGAATTCCACAGAATCACCTCCTCTGCTCCGACCTCTTGCCACGAACTTGGATGCAATTTGTGCGGTTATGCAAAGACCGTCTACAAAAAAGGGATGGAACTGAATTCAGATGATTGTCTCTTGATAGCCGACTCTTGTGATGCTATGCGCAGAGTCGGAGATCTTCTCTCAGAGCTTTCGTCAGCCAAGGTTTTCATCCTCAGACTTCCGTGGAAGAGAGACGCTGACGCGGTGAAATTCCTTTGCCGCGAGCTTGTTGCTCTGACAGCTTTCCTCCAGAGCTCCGGTATTACAGTTGACCTGCATACTGGAATAAACCGATTCAACGATATTGTGGAGTATGTGCAGGCAAATGAAATGCTGGTTGAAGGGACGGAGTTATCAAGGCTTTATCTTTCGGCGCTAGATGGCAGGAAAGCCGAAGTAAGCTCTTCTAATGCCAAGAGCGATGGATCGGGAAAACGGATTGCACTTAGCGGCGGAGTGACTGATCTGAAAAGCTTCGATAATGCAGTGGAGAAGGCCGGCGCAATAACAGTATCAAATGAGACCTGCCTGGGAAGAAGACCGTTTTCTAGCAAGACTGCCGATAACATCGAACCACTTGTTGCGATTGCCGAACGTCTGCTGAGGTGGAGATCTCCTTGTGGTCGCTTCTCCGAGCCATTTCCAGCTTCAGATGACAGAGCAGATGCGACTGTCTTTGTGGTTCCTAAGTTTTGCGACTTCTTCGACTTTGTTCGTGCCGGCGACAACGGAAAGAGTTACAGAGTTGAACTCGATTTTCCTCTAAATTCAGATGGACAACTGACCACAAGAATCGGGGCTTTGATGGAGAAGAGCGACTTCAGATCAGTATCGCATGCTGAGGAGGGAAGTACGGTGATTTACGCAGGAGTTGATTCAGGTTCTACGACTACCAATGGCGTTCTGGTTGACGGGAACGGCAGGATACTCTTCTCGAAGACTTTGAAAACGGGAATTAGGGCCTCGAATACAGCAGAAGTTCTTATACAGGAGATGACCGAATTCTCCCGCAAGAATGGAAATCAAATTGGAAAGTGCATTTCTACGGGCTATGGAAGGCTGCTCGTATCATCTGCAAGTGATAAGATCACAGAAATCTCATGTCACGCCAGAGGCGTTTTCGAACTCTACCCCGAAGCCCGAGGAATCATCGACATAGGCGGTCAGGATAGCAAAGTTATCCGATTGAATTCCGGGGGAAGTGTAGAAGACTTTGCAATGAATGATAAGTGCGCCGCCGGAACGGGAAGGTTTCTTGAAGTGATGGCTTCTGCTCTTGAGCTTGGCACCGAAGAGATGTCGTCGCTTGCCCGAAAATCAAAGAAGGACATTTCGATCAGTTCGGTTTGCACTGTATTTGCCGAGTCTGAAGTTGTTTCGCTGATAGGATTGGGAGAAAGAATTGAGGATATTTCGGCCGGTCTATTCAAGGCGATAGCAAGAAGAGTGGGAGCGATGTATTCAAGATTGGGATCTCCAGAACCTCTTGTCTTCACCGGAGGGGTTGCGAGAAACCCCGGGGTAGTGGAGGCTTTGAATAAGTTGTTTGGAACGGAGATCCTCATCCCCGAAATACCCGATATAATGGGAGCTTACGGCGCCGCTTTGTTCGCAAGAGAGTCGAGTTCCGAGAGTGACATTGGATGAGCTTTTGAACTTCGCGGTTCTATGATTTGTCAGTGATGTGTAGGAGGTGCATTTCATGGATCACCATGAAGAACTACGCAAGATTCCGAGTATTAGTGAAGAGATTATTGAAAACATCTACCATGTGAGACCCCACGAAGGATCCTGGATAGTCGATCACGAAAGTGAAGAGAGAATCATTCATCGGTTTGACGAAAAGGACGATACAATTACCGCTGCTTCGGAGTTAGCCGGCAGCAGTCCTGAAGGCAAGTTAGTGATTCATGATTCCAAGGGAAATGTCGATAGAGACGAGACCGTAAGAATTAGGTAAGTCACTTCAGGAAAAATTCGGAGGCACGCGAGTTTTCATTCCAGTCGCAGTCCACACTCGTTTAAGCAGACACTGAAAATGAAGAGTCGTTGACCGTCCAAAAGCAAGGACGCGTTTACCGATAAGATCGAGAGGAGACGAGAGAAATCCTTTCGAGAAGTTCGCTTCGCCCACGGGACGGCCAGAATATTGAAGTCAGCCACTATTGAAACAAAACGAATTGCACTGACTAGTATATTTGTGTGCAATGCTGTCGGGCAAAGCCCGACTGGTCTGCATAAGCAGAGTCGTGCGCCCCGATCCTTCAGATCCGATCTTCATAACTCGTTCCTGGTGACGCAAAGTCGAAACCCTTCCCTAACCTCATCCCGTTATTCTGACATGCTGGTCAGAATCTCGATTCTTGGATCGTTCTCAAGACCAGATCCCGTGCAAATTCATCACGGGATGACAAAGGAAGGAGCTTGTATGAGTAACTTGGGATGACAGCCATGATTATTTTACATGAATCTACTTTCCTCGTAATCCTCGTGCTCCTGGTAAGGATCTCCACGTTACTGAGTTATGGTTTTGACCAAGAACGAAGAACAAATCCTAGCTCTGGAGCGAAGAACAAATCTTCCTCTTACTACACCCGATCTTCATAACCCGGTTTTGATAACCCGCTCTTAGCAACCCGAATTTCTTAACCCGCCCCTATCAACCCGATCTCTTGGCAAGCGACCAGCGGGTCTAAGGGCGCCAGCGCAGGCTCAACGGCTCTTCTCGGTGGACGGCGGCCCGTTGACGGAGAACGTTGTTTTGAGCAGCGATCAGCGGGTCCTCGCTCTTAAGCGCACAGCGGATCTTCGGTGGACGGTGGACCGTTGACGGTTGACCTGAGAGGCTTCCTTCGCAGCAGCATCACTTCCCGACGAAGTCGGCCTCGCCTCCTGCCGAAGGCAGCCTTGCGTCCCCGGATGCTCTTCCGGGCATAGCGACCTGGCAAGATCTTCGCCAGCCTTGCGTCCCGCCGAAGGCGGCATTGCGTCTTACTTCAGCAGTGACTGGCTTTTCTCTCGCCTTCTCGTCAGCATAGCGAACGTCTCGACAACGCCCTTTCTCGGTTGATCTCATCGGTGAACGGGTCCATGCTTTTGGACAGCTGAAGGAGGACGATTGATCAGCAAGATCACTTCTTATCAATCTTGAAGACCCACTGCGAATAGGTCCCGGATTCGACGATTAGCGAGTGGCCTACCCCGGTAGGAATCAGCAGTGAATCTCCTATTTGGAGAATGTGTTCTTCTTCGACAATCATTTCTTCACTCCTGAACTCGCCATCGGAGATTTCTTTTATGTCACCGTTGAGCACTCCAGTTTTGACCTTCGCAGTTCCCGAAATCACTACATATAGGTCATGCTGATACTTGTGAGCCTCGGGTCTTCCTGAGAACGGGGAGTTGATCTCTACTGCCTTCGCAGAGAATCCCGCTATTCCCGGTGCGAAGTCTATGCCTTTTGCCGAATATTTTACCGCTTTGTCTGCCATTCCGATTCCTCCTATTTTGAATTTCTCTAATGACTGAATAATGATTTCATCTTATAAGAGATAGGAGATCTCTATAAGCCGGGCGCTTTTCATAAGGCGCCATTGATTCCTTGAGATCTATCACATTGGCTCACTGAGCAATCAGCCCTCTAGATCGCCCTTCAGGAAACTTTGGAGCTTAAGTACTTGCTCATGCCCTCCGAGGACCATAAGGCTGTCACCGGGCTTAACTACTGTCGAAGCACTTGGATTGAACTTGCTAACTCCGCCCGTAACTGTTGCAATTATAATCAAGCCTATCTTCTGTGGTATTCTAAGCGCTTCCAATGTCTGCCCTTTTTCGGGGAAGCTTTCCGGCACTCTGACTTCTTCAAAACGCAACTGCAGTGAACCTGATTGCGAGATACTATCCAGAAAGCCAGTGATCGTTGGGTTTAGCATCATTGCGACCATTCTGTGCGCTCCAATCTCCTGGATGGGAATTACTTTGTCTGCTCCCGCATAACTCAACTTGTTGATGTTCTCACCATGGGTTACCTTGGAAATTATCTTCATGTTTTTGTTCATTCCTCTAGCCGTTAGAACTACGAAGATGTTGTCTACGTCGTCCGGAAGACATGCGAGCAAACCTTGTGCCTTGTCAACGCCTGCGCTTTTCAAGGTCTCTTCCTCTGTGGCATCTCCGGAGATGAATATTAGCTTTCCTCCCTCTTTCTTAGTCAGATCACGGAGCCTTTCTTCTCTCTTCTCAACAATCACCACGTCATAGTTTCTCTTAGATATCTCATTTGCAATTGTTGATCCCAGGTCGCCAGCTCCGATTACAATAAAATGGTTTTCCAGTTTTTGTATTGTTTTCAATATCCTTCTCCTCCTGATAAGCTTATTGACTCTTCCTTCTACAAGAAAAGCCGTTATGTTTGAAACTGCGTAAACAACGATGGTGATGCTCGCAAGTATAATTATACTGGTGAACACCTTCCCGGCTTCAGTCAGGTCAGTAGGGGTGCTGTAACCAACTGTTGAGATCGTGATCATTACCATGAAAAAGGAATCGATAGGATGGTATCCTTCGATTATTGAGTATCCAAAGATTCCTATCAGAAACACACAGAGCAACAGCAAGAGAGAGACAACTATCTGCTTCATTCCACCGCTTTCTTCATTCATTGTTACCTCCAGGGTATCGAAAGAGTCTCAGTGAAGCGATTTCATCGTTATGGTAAAATCTTAGCAGAAGGGGGCCGCTGTGGTCGATGAAGAAATATACTCTCAAAAGTTCAGAGATTCCCGAATTTCTTAGCGAAGGACTAGACGAGGAACAGCTGAAAGCTGTCGTCCAATCAAACGGCCGTTCACTGATAGTGGCGGGGCCGGGTTCAGGAAAGACCCGTGTGATTACGTATAAGATCGCGCATCTAGTATCGAATTCGGTGAGCCCGCAGAATATTCTTCTCGTCACATTCACAAGGGCCGCTTCCAGAGAGATGATCGATAGGGCCAGGCGAACCAGCGGATCAAGCCTCCAGGGAATGCTTTCAGGAACATTCCACCACGTGTGCAATTACTTCTTGAGAAAATACTCGAAGGCAGCCGAGTTGAAAGAGAATTTCACTATCCTTGACAGAGAGGATTCGAAAGATCTCATTAAGCATTGTAGGGCGGAGTTGCTTGAAGAAAGAGAAGGTATCAACAGTTCGACTCTACCTTCAGCAGGAGTTCTTCAAAGCATCTATTCTTATTCGGTAAACGTACTTTCATCTTTGAGAGAGTCGATTGCGAGGCAGAATCGGAAGTTTCTCGGTTCATATGACGAGATTGAAGAGATCTGGAAGAGGTATGCTCAAGAAAAGGCACTTCAGAACTGTGTTGACTATGACGATCTGCTGTTGAAGGCTCTCAAGATGTTCAATGAGAATCCCGTGATTCTTCGAAAAGAGGCCGAGCGCTTCAGATGGGTTCTTGTTGACGAGTTTCAGGATACCAATGTTTTGCAGTTCAGGCTCGTCGAAATGTTGTCTTCCATTCACGGAAACCTGATAGTTGTCGGAGACGATGCCCAGTCGATATATTCATTCAGGGGAGCAAGGTTCGAAAACGTCTATGATTTTCTTGCTACCAAAGATGCAAAGATCTTTAAGATTCAGACTAATTACCGATCAACCCCACAGATTGTCGATTTAGTTAACTCCATTGTTCCCGAAGACTCCATTGAAAAGCAACTTCGGGCGGTTAGAATGAACGGACCGATTCCGGTCGTTGCAGAGACCTGGGACAATCTGGAAGAAGCTTCTTTTGTCGCTCAGAAGATCCAGGAACACGTAGACGATGGTATAAACCCCGATAAGATAGCCGTTCTATACCGTTCACACTATCATTCTCTCGAGCTCCAGATGGAGATGGACAAGAGAAAGATGAATTTCACCCTTTACTCGGGTCCCAGATTCACCGAAACCGCTCACGTTAAAGATATACTTGCAATACTGAAGGTTATCGAAAACCCGCTGGATCAAATATCCTGGGGAAGAACTTTGAGGCTGTTTCCCGGTGTAGGAAGCGCAACGTCTCTTAGAATAATTCAGGGAATAACCGCAGCAGTTAATGACGGTCACAAACCGGTTGATGTAATTGGGTCGCATGTAAGCAACAGGGTGAAACTTGACAAGTTGGCTGCCCTTTTCAGTGATCTCGATGAAAAAGAACCTCCTTCGGAGATTGTAAGGCGTTTTTATGAGGTTTTCTACGGTGCCTATCTAGATGACAAATTCCCGGACGCGAGAGAAAGAAGGATGGATGTTGAGAGGCTTATTGAGATTGCCGGTCGCTACAGGTCGATTTCCGATCTTCTTGAGGATCTTGCCGTTAGCGAGAAGATCGATATTGAACGGGAGTCTGCTGAAAAACAACCGGCGGTTGTGCTTTCAACTGTGCATCAGGCGAAGGGGTTGGAGTGGGACGTAGTTTTCATTTTGGCCGTGAATCCGGGTGATCTGCCGAATTCAATGGCGATACTAGAAGGTTCTCTGAGCGAAGAAGAAAGAATTTTTTATGTGGCCGTTACAAGAGCAAAGGATTACCTTTACATTCTCAAACAGAAGGGTGGTAGATCAAGGCCTATGATAGGAAACAGATACGTCTTCAGAAGCGGACATGATTTCGTGGAAAAGTTGCCTAAAGACTGTTTCGAGCGTTGGGATGTAAGTTGGGATTTCTAAGTCAAATGTGTTCCAATAAAGTAGCAACTAGGAGGGAGAACGAATGAACTCATTGTACTTTCCACTTGTAGCAGGGATTATCTCAACCGTTTTTGCCTTCATTATGTTGCGAAAGACTCTGAGCTTTTCGCAAGGTAATGATAGGATGAAAGAGCTTTCTAAGTATGTTCAGGAAGGTGCCTCTGCATTCCTTGAAGAAGAAGCAAGAAAGATATTCCTTGTGGCTATTGTACTGGCCGCAGTTCTAGGGATTATCTTCCAGTCGTTCAAGTATCCAGTTGTGCTGCTCTTTGGCGCGCTCGTCTCTGAGCTGGCCGGAGTTATTGGGATGTACGCTGCAACAAGAGCAAATGCGAGAGTTGCAGCGGGAGCGGAGCATGGTCTAGCGAACGCTTTCAAAGTTGCCTTCTCAAGCGGGTCTGTTATGGGGCTTGCTGTGGCCGGTTTCTCACTTACCGGTCTGGCACTTGTTATGCTTGTTTTCAAGAGCTCGTTTGTTTTTGAGAACATCACGGATATCTCCAGAGCTTTCGGCAGGATATCCTATATTGATGGAATCATGATCATTAGCTCTTACTCTCTAGGAGCCAGTCTCATAGCTTTGTTCGATAGGGTCGGCGGAGGAATGTATACGAAAGCCGCCGACATGAGTGCCGATCTCGTGGGGAAAATCGAAGAGCAGATAGAAGAAGACGATCCAAGAAATCCGGCTACCATTGCCGATAACGTTGGAGACAACGTGGGAGATGTCGCCGGTCTCGGTGCGGATATTCTTGAGTCCTATGTTGCTTCGATAGTCTCAGCGATCGTTCTGGCGATCTTCATGAAGTTCGCGGATCACGGGACGATGACCGAAGCACAGTATTACGGCCTGATAATCTTGCCTGTTCTAATAGCCGCCGCGGGCGTACTATCCTCTTTGATAGGCGTGCTTGTGGTCGCGAATATGAAGACCAAAGATGCTCAGAAGAGCTTGAGCTTTGGAAACCTCTTTACAGGGGCTCTTGTTCTGGGCTCCGTGGCCATAGTGATTGGAGTAGCGGCGCCGGACTATGCCTTTAAGGACAGCTTCATCATCAATCCTGAGTTTGTTTCCAGATGGAGACTCTTTTTTGCAATAGCAGCCGGACTCATCGCGGGAATAATCATTTCGAAGCTGAGTGAATACTATACATCGGATGAATATAAGCCGACTAGAAAGCTTGCAAAGGATACCCAGAGCGGAGTGGCCATAAATATCACTGGCGGTCTTGCTCTTGGAATGGGAAGTACCATTTGGCCGGTAATAACACTTGCAATTGCAATTCTTGCCGCTTACTGGTCTGCAGGAGTTTACGGAATAGCTATCGCAGCCCTTGGGATGCTTTCTTTTGTTGGATACATCGTCTCTGTCGACTCTTATGGTCCTGTTGCAGACAACGCAGGTGGAATAGCTCAGATGGCCAAACTCGATCCTAAGGTAAGAAAGCTCACCGACAGGCTCGACTCTGTCGGAAATACGACAGCGGCAATCGGAAAGGGATTCGCCATTGGTTCAGCGGCTTTTGCCGCCCTTGCCCTCATAGTCTCGTATATTTGGGGTACGGCGGGAACTGCCGACGAGATTGTGAACAATCCGGTGATCAACCTGGTTGAGCCATACACTCTAATTGGGATTTTGATTGGAGGTATGTTGCCCTTCTTCTTCACATCTCTATTGATCAAGGGTGTGGCCGATACCGCAAACCTTATGATTGTTGAGATCAGGAGACAGTTCAAAGAAATTCCTGGCATCAGAACGGGCGAGGCGGTGCCTGACTATAAGAGATGCATTGAGATAACAACCAAAGGTGCCGTAAGCAGAATGCTTACCCCAGGAATAGTTGCAATCGCTTCTCCATTCATTGTCGGCTTTCTCTTTGGCCGATCTGCCGTGGCAGGGCTGTTGATGGGAGGACTGTCAAGCGCTATCATGATCGCAATATTTAGCGCAAACGCCGGCGGAGCCTGGGACAACGCAAAGAAGTACATTGAAACGGGAGAGTTCGGCGGAAAAGGTACTCCAACACACGAAGCGGCTGTCGTTGGCGATACGGTGGGAGATCCTCTCAAGGATACAGTTGGCCCGTCGATGGATATTCTTATCAAGCTGATGTCTGTTGTTTCTCTGGTGTTTGGTTCACTCTTCCCGGTAACTCCGTTCTTCATGTGAAGAAAAAACCTCAAAAGCGCAGCTTACGGGCTGCGCTTTTTTTGAGTTTCCCTTTAGTTCAAACAATCCGTTCATCGTGATAGAATTCTCTCATGGACACGAAGAAAGCTTTCAGCCTTATTTCGTCATGTGGTTTTTTTCTCTTTGGATTTACATCGATAATACTGGGTAGTGCGCTGCCGGCAATCGAGAAGAGTTTTGGGATTGATCATCAGATAGCAGGAGTACTTCTTTCACTTCCTACTCTTGCTTTCATGTTGTCGGCGGTATTTGTGAGCGCTTTTTCGAACAAGTTCGGTCCATTCAAGTTGCTTGCCGGCGGGATAGTAATCATTACAGGTGGCTTGACAGTTCTCTCGATCGGGAGGTCATTCTGGCTGCTGCTTCTGGGGAGTATGGCTCTAAGCTTCGGAACAGGAACGATGGAGACGTCGATTGGAATTGGCGTTTCCGGAATGAACTACAGAAAACCGGGCGGAGCATTGAATCTGATGCACTCGCTATTTGCGCTAGGTTCGATCATATCGCCATTGATTGTTGCAGCTTTTCTTGTTGATTATAATTCTTGGTGGAAGCCATTCTTCGTTGCTCTTTTCGGTGGCGCATTTCTTGTAGCTTTTGCTCCGTTACTCTTCAGAATTCCTTTTGTCGGCAGTAATCAGAAGGCAACCCACTTCAAGAAGGAAGTGTTCTCCAAGAAGGTCTTCTGGCTAATACTCGCCGGAGTGCTCCTGTATGTAGGTTATGAAATTGGTTTTACGTCGTGGCTTTCAAGTTTTGTTTTTGAGACGAAGGGCATTGAGATGAGATATGCCAGTGTCTTTCCCGCACTGCTCTGGACGGGGATATTCATTGGTAGATTGCTTGCAGGCTTTTTCGTTGATCGACTGGGTTACGAGTTATCGCTCTTGTTTATGGTGAGCATTGCATTTGTCTCCTTTGGAGCAGCATTACTGCTTAGTTCTCCAGTTACCATCGGTATTGCCGTGGTCTTCGCCGGGTTTGGTTTTTCGGGAACATTCCCTACGCTTCAGGCGATTCTCATATCCACCATGAAAGACGGGATAGGTTTTGCCATTGGGATGTTTACTGTTGCAGCTTCAATAGGTGGAGCTATCTCCAATTTCTTCGTCGGTTTTCTCGGGCATCAATTCGGCATGATGGCAGGCGTTCTCTTCATCATGTTTCTAATCTTCCTCGAGATCGTTGTGGTGCTACTCATCATTAGACTCAAGGCGGTGGTAAAGGATGCATAGCAAGGTTGTTGTCATTGGAGCTGGTCCTGCGGGCTTGGCCGCATCAAGAGTTTTGCTGAGAGAGGGCGTTGATTTCGTCCTTGTGGACTCCCGGACTTTTCCGAGGGAAAAGGGTTGTGGTGGCGGGCTGACGCCAAGAGCACTAAAAATCCTTAGGCAGGTATTTCCGGATGTGGAGATCCAGGGTTTTGAAACCCGCGAGTTATCGGTCAATGCTCTGTCGGAAGGAAGTTTCAAATACATAGTGTCCTTGGTTTCGAAGAGGCCTATCTTTAATAAGGTCGATAGGAAGGAGTTTGACCAGTCCCTTCTAAAATCTATTCTAGAGAGAGACGGACGGCTCGTTGTCTCGAGAGTGCTAGAAGTCAAGAGAGTCAAAGAAGCCTTTGCGATAATGACAGACGGCAGAGAGTTGAGTTCGGATTACGTGATAATCTCCGCAGGTGTTTTCGGGGCAAAGTTAGTCGGTCAGGAACCTCCTTGTTACAGTGTCATATATCACGGATACAGCTCTCCAACGGGTAATGCCTCCATAACGTTTGTCCCCAACGGTTATCTTTGGAGTTTTCCTGGCGAGTCGTATGATTCAGTAGGCGGGGGAATTTATCCTGATTGTGAAAATGTCTCTTCCTATGAAGAAATGAGCACACTGATTAAGAGAGTCTTTGATGAGGAAATTGAACTTTCGGGAACTCCTATTCCTACATTCGACAGTGAGGTAGTGCTGAAACTGAACAACCTGGAAAGAGGTCTGTTATTTGCGGGCGATAGCGCAGGCCTTATCGATAACTGGATAGGTGCCGGGATTGACTTTGCACTTGATTCAGGAAGGCAGGCGGCCCTATCTATTGTTGAAGATGGTTACAAGGGAAAGACCGCAAACGAAAGATACCTGGAAAGGCTTTTCCCTATCGCGAGGCATCTGCAGATCGCAGACGCCTTCAGGAAGAGGTTCAACGCGAATCTTGATGAGAAACTAGATCTTCTTAAGGGAAAAACGGCTGGTAAACTGTTGATCAATTATTTGAGCGGTTATGTGAAAGGTCCGTACTGGCTCACCTTGAAGAGTCTCTTCACAGGTGGAGTCGAGAGCCGCTCAACACATAACTGAAGTCGCTCTGGACATTATCTCTCTTATTCCATCGTTTGCAACTTCACCATCGATCAATCTCATCAACCTTTCTCCGTAAGAGTTGGCGATTTCCATGTTGTGAGTTATCATGATTATAGTTATGTCGTACTCTCTGTTGATTCTGGCTGTCAGTTCCATTACTCTTGAGGCGCTATCTGGATCAAGCGCAGCCGTGTGTTCGTCAAGAAGCAGCAGCCTGGGCTTCGACAAGATGGCCATTACCATAGCCAGAGACTGTTTTTGCCCTCCGGAGAGCTCTCCCGCTTTCGTTCTCATCCTGTCTTCCAGTCCAAGCCCGAGATCCCTAAGAAGAGTTATCGCCTCTTCTTTGACAGAACTGAACCTGAAGGGCCTGTTGCCTTTCTTCGATGCAATTATCAGGTTCTCGGCTATTGTAAGAGCCGGAAATATTCCCGTATTTGGGTCTTGATAGACTCTTCCGATGAACTCAGCAAGTCTGTGAGGCTTCATGCAATTCATCGTCTTATCGTCGATTATATATAAACCCGATGTGGGCTGAACTTCACCAAGAATTACTTTGAGAAGTGTTGACTTGCCTGCTCCATTGGGTCCGACTATGGTGACAAATTGCCCTTCGGGGATTGTCAGACTCACATTTCTTAGGGCAACTCTTTCGTTTTCCATCCCCTGATTGTATACGACCGTCAGATCTTTGAATTCGACCATAACCTCTTCACCTCCTGTTTAACCTTTCGTTTTCCTCCGCTCGAGGAGAGCTGTCGTAATCCAATTACCGTGATAATAAAGACTGCTGTGAGTAGTTTCATGTCGCTTGCAAGAAAACCGATTCTGTACCCATACCTCATTGCCAGAGAGAGAAGCGTCTGATAAATAACACCTCCCACTATCGGTGAGAGAAGACCATAGAAGAGCTTAACTCTTCCCAGAAGTATCTCGCCCATTATTACCGATGCCAGTCCTGTTACGACCATTCCTTGACCGATTGTGGCATCAGAGAAACCGCTGTAAAGCGCGAATAGACCGCCGCTCAGCCCAATAATGCAGTTCGCAACGGTAAGCCCCGCAATAGCGAGAAGATTCTGAGAGATACCGAAAGAAACCACCCCCGAGGGATTACTTCCAAAAGCTCTTAGTGTCATCCCAGGATCAGATTTCAGCACAATCGAAAGAACTACAACCACAGCAGAAATTATGAGAACTATGAGCAATAAGTCGGATCCGTCGAGATCGTTGTTGAAGATGTTCTTTGCAACAACAGTAGTCTTTGTTGTGCGTTTTTCAGTATTGATCTCGAGCTCTCCAAAAAGGCCATCAAGACCAGTTCCGCCGCTCATCTCTTCAAAACTTTGAGTGCTCCTTTCAGGAACGACTCGAGGAACAGGGAGATTCGGCCCGCCCATTACCCTGAGATTTACTGAGTAAAGCATTGTCATGACTAAAATTCCGGCTAATAGAACGTTGATCTTGAGCTTTCTATGGATTGTTCCAGTTATGCTGCCAGCAAGAGCACCCGTGGCGGCCGCAAGCATTATCGCCAACCAGGCAGGAAATCCGGAAACCAGAGCCCTTACCGCAACCGCTGCTCCCAGGGCAAAGGATCCATCTGTCGTAAGGTCAGGAAGATCAACTATTCTGAAAGATATATAAACTCCCAGGGCCATTAGGCCTATTATCAATCCCTGTTCCAGAATCGCCATAGACTTACCTTTCCGTCTCTACACCATTAGTTACAACGATGTTTGCGAGATCAAGAACAGACTGTGGTATCTCAATACCGATTTCTTCTGCAATGTCAGTGTTTACGAAAAGAATCAGGGAATCCTGTCCAAGTATCTTTGTCTCAAGTTCCGATGGAGGAGTACCCTTAAGAATCTCAACGACAAGCTCTCCAGTAGCTCTACCGACCTGATAGTAGTTGAATCCAAAGCCGATGAGGCCGCCCGATCTTGCGATGTCAATGTCAGCCGCGACTATCGCTATCTTCTCTCTTAGAGCGACTTTGGAAATCGACTGGATGCTCGAGGCTGCGGTGTTGTCGGTACCGATGTAGATAGCATCAACATCTTTGATCTGAGCGTTAAGAGAGGTGACCATTTCAACTGTTGTGGAACCGGTAATATCGACTAACCTCATTCCCAGAGCGTCACAAGCCTCTTTGGCAAACTCCCTTATCGTTACAGAGTTTGCCTCTCCTGAATTGTAGATAATCCCTACCGTCTCAACTTGTGGCAGAGTCAGTTTGAGAAGCTGGAGCTGAGTCTTGACTGGCGTCATATCGCTGATTCCAACTACATTTCCCGGGTTTTTGCCAAATGAAGGAACTAGACTGGCACTAACTGGGTCGGTGACGGCACTGAAGACTATTGGAATTGTCTTCGAGGCGTTCACCAGCGCCTGTGCCGAAGGAGTGGCAATTCCAATCATCACTGCAGGGTTCAGAGAAACGAACTGTTTTGCTATTGTTACTGCGGTTGATACCGATCCCTGGGCGTTCTGAAAATCGATTACGATATTCTCTCCATCCTTGAAACCATTCTCTTCAAGTACATCGATAATTCCGTCTCTAACTGCATCTAGCGCTGGGTGTTCGACGATCGAAGTAATTCCGACTGTCTGCGTTGAGAAACCAAGAACTCCAATAAGTAGTAATACACATACAAGAACCCGCTTCATTCTACATCCCTCCTAAAATAAAAAGAGAGGACGCTTCTCAACGTCCTCTCTTTTTATACTCTCTAGTGTATTTTAACTCAAGCACACACCGGAGGAGTCCGAAGAAAGGACGTTCCTCCTAAACCAATAAGCGTATGCAAAACTTATGAATGCTGCTCGAGTCATCACTTTGAACCTCCGAATATCTTTGATAGGAAATTTATACCACAAAACAATGTTACGGATCAACAGTAAAAACGAACGTATTGTTTCCTTTAGGTTCTCTCTTCTCTTGAATATGGTACTCCCAGTGATGTCGGCGCACCTACCTTTCTCTTCAGCGTATCTGTCGAAGTGAAAAAGAGAACGACAATTGTGAGCAAATATGGAAGCATCTTGAGAAAGTCGGGTGAGACGTGAGCTCCTACTGCTTGTAATCTCAATCCAAGGGCAGTTATTCCTCCGAAGAGATATGCACCTATCAAGGCCTTCACAGGATCCCAGGTTGCGAATAGCACAAGAGCTATGGCTATCCACCCCCTGCCGGCCGTCATGTTTTCGATCCACATCGAGTTATAGGCCAACGAGAGATAAGCTCCGCCTATTGCTGTAATTGAACCTCCCAGAATAGTGTAGATGTATCTGACTGCGAATACATTTATACCCTTAGCATCTGCGGCATCGGGAGATTCGCCTACTGCTCTTAGGGTCAGTCCGGGTCGTGTCTTGTAAATGAAGAACCACATGACGGGAACAAGCAGAAAACTTATGTAGACGAGAAGGTCGTGACTGAAAAGAATCTGACCCAAATATGGAATATCCGATAATACAGGAATTCTTATAGGCTGAAAACGCTTTGCGATTACCCCGATGTAGTCTCTTCCCCACAAACCGCTTAGACCGGTTCCGAGCATAGTTATGGCGAGCCCGCTGACGATCTGGTTCACTCTGAGAGTTACTGTGAAGAAGGCATGAACAAGGCCGAGAACGGCTCCTGCAAGCATTGCGACGAGTATAGCAAGTAGAAGGTTTGAAGTCTGATATGAGGCGACGAAGCCTCCAATAGCTCCGACCAGCATGAGACCCTCTAATCCGAGATTCATCACTCCCGATCTTTCAGTGAAGATCGTGCCGAGAACCGCGAACAGCAGAGGAGTTCCCGCTCTGACTGTAGCGCTGAGTGTCGAGAGAATGAAAGACTCGATATTATTCATTCGTGACTGCCTCCTCTCTCGATACCCTCAATCTATATTTGGCAATAGCCTCTCCTCCGAGAAGGCTGAAAAGTACCAGCCCCTGAAATACAGATATCAGAGCCATCGGCAGCTTATAGAACATCTGAAGCTGATCATTTCCTACGAGTAGTCCTCCGAAGAGAAATGCGACAAGCAGAATTGCAATCGGGTTCAGCTTGGCCAGCCAGGCTACAATGATCGCAGTGTATCCGTATCCTGGAGAGAAGCCGTGTTGCAGTCTGTGTTGCACTCCCATCATTTGTACGGCCCCTCCCAAGCCCGCTATTGCTCCGCTAACAACGAGCGCAATGATCGTGTACTTTATTATGCTGATTCCCGAGTATCTGGCTGCTTGCGCATTGTCCCCTACGATTCTCGAGTTCATTCCCCACCTTGTCCTTCTGTACACATAGAAGAGAATGAACGCCAACACGACTGCCAGGAAAAAGCCAATGTGAAATTCGCCTCCGAAGAGAGTCGGAAATCTTGCCTGCTGAGGAAAAGGCGCGGTCCCCGGGAATCCATAACCTTTCGGGTCTTTCCACGGTCCGTATACAAGATAATCTACCCAGAATATTGCGACATAGTTGAGCATAAGAGTTACCACTATCTCGTCGGTCTTTGCAAATGCCTTCATTAATGCAGGAATTAAGGCCCAAATGCCACCCGCTGCCGCTCCTAGAACTGAAATTAGGAGAATCATAAGTACTGGCGAAGTGACATCTTTGAATAAGTAAAGAGCTCCCCAGGTAGCGGCCAATGCTCCCATATAGAGCTGGCCTTCACCTCCTATGTTCCATATCTTCATTCTGTATGCAAATGAAAGGCCGAGCCCAACGAAAGCCAGCGGGACCATCCTCATTAGTGTACTGAATATCCCGTATCTGTTCGCAAAGGGCCAAGTCAACATTTCCTTGTATGCTTCAAACGTCTCTTTGAATGCAAGAGACAGGGTTCCAAGTCGGCCGTAGAAGAAGATCAACAGAATGATTCCCATCAGCAGCAACGCAGCGGCCACTGAGAGTATCGGTACAAGGATAGAGGAGTATCTGGGGACGGCTAGCCTCTTTTCTATTCTCAACTTCACGCGATCTCCTCCTGTTTTGAACCGGCCATCATGAAACCAATTTCCTCTGTATACTTTGGATCAGGAGGTGTGTACCCCATTATCTGACCCTCATACATCACAGCAACCCTATCTGAAAGCCTGAATATCTCGTAGAGTTCCCCGGCTAGAAGCAGGATAGCCGCTCCTCGATCCTTATGAGCAAGAAGGGATTTATAGACAAACTCCATTGCTCCCACGTCTAAACCTCTTGTAGGATGCTCTGCAATGATTACAGTTGGCTTAGTTGACAGCTCTCTCGCGAGTACGAGTTTTTGAAGATTTCCTCCGGAAAGAAATCTTGCCTGAGTCTTGGTCGACGGAGTTGAAATCGAATACTCGCTGACGAGTCGCTCCGTGGCCTTCTGCATTGCACGAAAATCTACGTTGAACGGAGACTGAGGAATGTACTTCGTGTGGGCGTTCTTCATAAACATGTTCTCAGTAATTGACAGCGAGGGACATGTAGCCAGAGCTCTCCTGTCCTGGGGAACAAATGCCACGCCTGCCCGAATTCTTTGAGCGACATCCGTGTGACGAAGAGTCTTGCTGTTCAAGCGAATCGTACCGTGAACAGGTTTTCTAAGGCCATAAATGGCTTCTGCAAGCTCTCTTTGCCCATTACCCGCGACCCCTGCGATGCCTAGTATTTCACCAGAGCGGATGTTCAGACTCAAGCTCTTCACCGCTTCAAGATTCTTGTCATTTTTCACGGTCAAGTCTTCAACTTCCAGAACAGTAGTACCAGGTTCCTTTGTTGATTTCTCGAAGTCCAGCAAAACGTCTCTTCCAACCATCATTCTTACGAGAGATCTTCTATCAATTGAACTTCTCTCTTCAGTTCCAACAAACCTGCCACCTCTCAATACCGTAACCCTGTCGCTTATTTGGAGCACCTCGTCAAGTTTGTGACTTATGAAGATCACTGAAGAGCCTTCACTCACGAGCTTTCTTATTGCTCTGAACAAGACTTCAGTCTCTTGAGGAGTAAGGACTGCCGTTGGCTCGTCAAGAATGATGACTTTCGCGCCGGTATAAAGCAACTTTAGAATCTCGATTCGCTGTTTCTCTCCGACCGAGAGAGTCCAGACCCTTGCCTTCGGATTCACGGGTAGGCCATAGCTTTCTCCCAGATTCTTTATGCTCGATTCAACTGATTTTGTGTTTACAAAGAAGCCCATGTCTTTCAAGCCGAGAACAACATTCTCGGCAACCGTGAAGGAGGGAACTACAGTAAAATGCTGCTGCACCATTCCTATTCCCCGCTTCAGCGCATTATGAGGTGAAGAGATCGACACCCTGTCTCCCTCAATGAGAATCTCTCCACCATCGGGCTTGTAAATTCCGAAAAGGATATTCATTAAGGTCGTCTTGCCTGCTCCATTTTCTCCAAGTAGAGCGTGCACTTCTCCCTTTCGGAGATCGAACGAAATGTTATCATTTGCAAGAATTCCTGGAAAGGCTTTAGTGATGTTTCTCATTTCGAGAACTGAAAGATCAGCCAAGAAATATCACTCCAAAGAAAGAAATTGAGGGGCCAGAAGGCCCCTCAGTGTTTTCACTGTATTTTACCTACAACGTTATTGATGAACCAGTCCATACTGAGAAGATCACTATCCGATGGCCTCTCGCCTTTGCCGTATCTCAGTGTTCCAGACTGGTCATACACCGGTCCGTCAAACGGGTGCATAATACCCTCGATTATCGCCTCTCTCATCGACATCACAAGCTTTGCCACTCCTTGGGGTACTAGGTCGCCAACGAAGATATCGACTACTCCGTCCTTAATACCGCCCCAATACTGCTCATTGGTCCAGGTACCGTCCATAACTCTTCTCACTACGTACTCGTAGAAAGGACCCCAGTTCCATACAGGGGCTGCGAGGAATGCGTTTGGAGCGAAGGCGGTCATGTCGCTGTTGTATCCTATTGAAAGCGCGCCTCGGTCTTCTGCAGCCTGCTGTGGGGCAGGAGAGTCTTGATGCTGTGTTATGACATCTGCACCGATATCGAGTAGGGACTCCGCAGCTTCCTTCTCTCTTGCTGGGTCAAACCAAGTATTCGACCAGACCACATGAACCTTTGCATCCGGATTCACGTACTGAACGCCCATTGCAAAAGCGTTGATTCCTCGAATAACCTCCGGAATCGGGTAGGCAGCAACATAGCCAATGATGTTGCTCTTGGTCATTGCTCCTGCGATTAGACCGCTAAGGAACCTCGGTTCGTACATCCTTCCGAAATATGTACCGAGATTGTCAGTGGTCATATAACCCGAACAGTGCATGAAGGTTGAGTTGGGGAAAGACTGAGATACTTTTACCATAGGGTCCATGTAGCCAAAACTGGTTCCGAAGATCAAATCATAACCTCTTTGAGCATATCCTCTGAACACAATTTCGGCTTCTCCACCTTCGGGAACGCTTTCAATAAAATCAGTTACTATCTGATCCCCGAAAACTCTCTCGAGATGAAGCCTACCTTCATTGTGCATGGTGCTCCAGCCACCATCGCCGACCGGTGCTACGTAGACAAAAGCAACTTTCAGTGGTGCCGCCATCAGCGCCGCTGCAATCAGCAGCACTGAGAAAAACAAGAAGATCTTCCTCATTGTTATTACCCCCCTTTGTTGAGAAATTGGCCGTCCTTATGTAGAGATTATACATTTATGAGATTGACATTCCAAATCGAAAGGCAGCAAATAACTAAGAATAGGTTGCTTCGTATAAGTCTATTAGAACAGCTCAGAGAGTGAACTGCTGGTTCCAACTCGTTAAGATACTTTGAGAGTTCTCTTCGCGGTGGTAAAATATCATGAAGGAACTGTTGACGCTTAAACCGAATGGAGAAGGAGGCTAACTATGATAACTGCAAGAATGGAAAAGGAGATCAACGCTCAAATAAAGGCTGAATTCGAGTCTGCTTTTATCTACATGGGAATGGCCGCGTGGGCACACAAGAACGGATACTTCGGTACGGAGAACTTCATGTGGAAGCAGGCCAAAGAGGAAGAAGAACACGCAATGAAGTTCATTGATTACCTTAAGGACGTAGATGCAACCGTTGATATTCCAGGCATTGAGAAACCGACCATTAACTACAAGTCGATTTTAGATGTGTTCGAAAAAGGACTCGAACATGAGAAATACATCACTTCAAGGATCAACAATCTCGTCACGATTTCCGATGAAGAAGGGGATTACGCAACGAATGATTTTCTTCAGTGGTATGTCACTGAACAGGTTGAAGAGGAAAAGACCTTCAGGGATGTCGTGAAGAGGCTGAGGATGGTCGGCGATAACATCAACGGAATCTTCTCAATTGACTCTAAGTTAGCAGCAAGATGAATCTCTGCGGGATGCCTGTCATCCCGCTTTCTTTTCTCGCTGCACAATTTGAGGTGTGAGGCTAAAGGAGGGGTTTAGGTGCGAAGGCTCCTTACTTCGTTTTTCATTATCTCTTCTCTTGTACTTTCATTTGCTTCGGATTTTCATCTTACAATTCTCCATACAAGCGACATACATGGGAGCGTTTTTCCTGTCGACTATGTGACGGGAAATTCTTCGGACGTAGGTCTGGCAAAGATCTCTTCTTTCGTCAGTCAAATTAGACATACCAATCCACACACACTTGTTATAGATACAGGTGATCTGATCCAGGGAACGCCGTTTTCGTATTTCTTTGCGAAGATCGACAACTCAGGCATCAATCCTGTTATAAGGGCTATGAACTTGATCGATTTGACATCCTCTACGATAGGAAATTGCGAATTCAGCTACGGCCCACGTAATCTTGAGGACGCGATGGTCTCGGCAGAGTTTCCCTTTCTCTCAGCGAACATTGTCTTCGATGACTCTGCTGAACATGTGTTTCAGCCGTATTCGATAATAACTCTTGAAGAAGAAGGCGAGAACGTAAGAATTGCGATTCTCGGCCTAACCACGAACCTTATCCCAAGATGGGAGGATCCAGAACATATCGCCGGGCTTGCATTTCTTAACCCTGTGAACGTTGCAGAGAAACTTGTTCCTAAACTCAAAGATGAAGTCGATGTGCTTATAGTTGCTTATCACGGAGGCTTTGAAAGAGATCTCACTACGGGAGAACCAACCGAGGAGCTTACGGACGAGAATGTAGGTTTTGAACTTGTAAAGACAATCGAGGGTATTGATGTGCTTCTTACGGGGCATCAACATAGGACTATCGCCGAGATAATAGACGGAGTAGTTGTCTCTCAACCGTCCAGTCTCGGAAGGTTTGTCGGCAAGGTTGACTTGAAGCTGGAGAGAATAGAAGACGGCTGGCAGATCGTTGAAAAGTCGGTCGAGCAGGTGTCTATGGCTTCATATGATCCTGACGACTATGTCGTTGGAGCTTTGAAGGACTTCGAAACAAGAGTCCAGAAATGGCTTGAAAGACCGGTCGGGTTTTCTATTGGAGATTTCTTCATAGAAGATCCGCTTGAAGCTAAGATGAAGGATAATCCTCTTGCTCAGTTCATAAACAGAGTTCAGATGGAAGCGACCGGTGCAACGATCTCGTGTGCCGCCATTTGTACAGACGAAATTACAGGCTGGAAGACAGGGCCAATAACAATTCGGGATCTTATCTCGATCTACCCCATGTCAAGCACTTTGAAGGTTATTCAGGTATCCGGTTCAGACATCAAAGCCGCCCTGGAAAGGAGCGCAGAATACTTCACTTGTACTGACAACAAGATATCCATCTCAGAAAGTTGGTTGACTCCAAAGCTAACGAGTCGAGATTATGATATGTGGGAAGGAATAGAATACATAATTGCTGTGGATAGACCGGTTGGTGAGAGAGTACTTAGTATCAGGTATCAGGGAAAGCCTGTCGATATGGATGAAAAGTACGAAGTAGTTATGAGCAGCTATCGGGCCGGCGGTGGCGGTGGGTACAGCATGTTTGAGAGAAGGCCGGTGGTTAGGGATGTCATGCTCGAGGTTTCCGAAGTGATCATCGATCATGTGCTTGGAAGATTTGTAGTTAGCGCATCCGTAGATAACAACTGGTCGGTGGGGACGGGCTTTATCCATACTATAGGGTGGAACGAAACGCTGAGGTCGATATCCGAAATGTACCGTATCGATACCTCTGAGATTATGAAATACAACCCCGATCTGATTAGGGTTGACCGTATTCCTGCAGGTTCGGAACTGATCATATACAGGCCTGCTGTTCAGAAGGAATAAGTCTGTGCTGAACGCGGTGATCTCTCGGAAGAATCACTGAGTTGAGATACCGTTTTCCCCTTGATCAGTTCTCGATACGATCAAGAAAGCTGCGTACTTCTTGAATGTATTTTACTGTCTTTTCGAGATGATGCTCGTGAGAAGCATCTTCGAATACCCTCACTGTTGCGTTTCGAAATTTGCTTGCGTAAAAGGATGTTGTTTCTGGTGTCGCCTCGTCGTATTCTCCGCAGGGCAGCAAAACAGGAATCTCTATTTCACTAAGGCGAGGGCTCAGATCGTAACCCTTCAGTGTACCAGTCACAGTGAACTCGCTCGGACCGTACATATAATTGTATACTTCCCACTTATCCCTGCTACACCATCGTTCATGCATTCGGGCCAGGTTTCCATTCTACATACGTACTTGCTGTAGAACTCCGATATCGCATCCTGATAGCCAGGTTTTCCGAAGTCACCGCTTTTTTCCGCCTCAAGTATCGCAGCTCTTGATTCATCGGATAATGTTACCATGAGTCACCTTGCGTCCTCCTCAAACCTCGAAATGCTCATCGCGGGTCCTGATAGAACCAGTCCCTTAACGCGATCAGGATGTTTCAAAGAGTACTCGCAGGCAAGGACCGTTCCGCAGGATTGGCCTAAAAGAAAAGGTTTAGGAAAGCCGAGATCGGCAACTAGACACTCGATTTCCTTCACAAACCTATCGATTCTCCAAAGAGTCCTTTCCTCAGGTCTATTGGATTCTCCACACCCCAGTTGATCATAGAAAACCACCGGTCGTTCGTCGGCCAGTAACTCGATTGTCTTCAGATAATTGTGTGGAACACCGGGACCGCCATGAATAGCAATCAGAGGAGTCTTTTCCTGATCCTTGCCTTTGACTTCATACCAGATCTTTCCGTCAGGTACGCTCAGTCTTCCCTCCATAAACTTCCTCCATTGATACGTGTTCCACCAAACTCAAAGAAACACGGCGATTTTCCAGAACAAACCTTTCCGAGCGCAGCGCCAAGCTACTCTTAATCGCTCTTGAATCAACGATGGCAAAGAGACAAAGTCTGAGTACTCTCTTCCTCAAGTAAAACATGGAAAGCGCATCATTGCCCGGAGAATCAAGAGTTGATAACAGAGATCCTAAGAATTCATTCGCAAAAAAACTTGCTCTTCAATGTAAAGCCTCATTCTCGGTGGCGGATGGTTGATGCCGCCCTTATGCTACACTTCTTCACAAAGAGTTCATTTGCATGGAAAACGAGAATAGTTTATAATATACCCGGGAGGGGTAATATGAATGAATTGACTTCTGTAGCAACCGGAACAATCGGCCTTTCACCATTGATTAGTCCCATTGTAACAACCAGCGTGACATACGGCAGCGCCTTCTTAGGGGGATTGCTTTCTTTTTTCTCTCCATGTATTCTTCCGCTTATTCCAGTCTTCTTTGGAGTTCTTATGGGTGGAGCAAATGATGCAAAGGCGCGCTTCATAAGAGGAGCGTTTTTTACACTGGGTATGTCTATCTTCTTCTTCATTCTTGGTATCGGTGCAACAGGTCTTGGCACGTTCATAAGGCAGAATGAAGTCCTGATGAATGTTATTTCTGGAAGCCTCTTCATTCTCTTTGGCTTCCTCTATCTCTTCGAGATAGGAATTAGGGGAGTAAACCTTAACGTTTGGAAGTTCGGAGGATCTGCTGTTAGTGGCTTTGTGCTCGGAGCCGTTCTCGGTCTGGTGTGGGTACCTTGTGCGGGACCGATTCTTGGTTCGATTCTTGTCTTGGCTGCAAACCAGTCTGCGATAGCGGAGGGTGGCATGATGCTTCTGGTTTATTCATTAGGTCTGAGTATCCCATTCCTTACCCTCAGTGGAGTTGTAGCGAAGCTTACCTCCAAGCTCTCGTTTAGTGGCGAGAGTAAGTGGAGAATGGTTATTAGGATATCGGTCTTCGTAGTGCTATTGGCTGCCGGACTTATTACGATGACAGGCAATCTGAATTTATTACAGTTCGTAACGGGAGGTTGATTTTATGAGAAAGATGCTGATTGTGATTGCTCTGATTCTACCTGTGATGATCTTATCTTATGTCGGAATGCTAGATGATTTTGACAAGACACTGCGACTGGCAGAGATCCAGGAGAAGGAAGCTATAGTAATGTTTTCAGATAACACCTGTGGGTATTGCGTGAGATTTATTAAGGAGACGCTTGCTGATGAGACTGTTGAGGAACTGCTTCGAGCAGGCTTCATTTTCTCTCAGATCTACAAGAGTAATCCCGGAACGGCTTCTTACATAGTTGGAGAAGAAGTCAGGGAGATGACCTATGGTGATCTATACGCCCACTTCCAAATACGGGGAACGCCTACTTTCTGGTTCTTCACAAGTGATGGTGGGTTATTGACTCAGCTGCCCGGCTATGTGCCTGCAAACGATTTCGTACCGATACTTCGTTATATTGGCAGCAAATCGTACGAAGGGATGACCATCGATGATTATCGAAGTAAGCCGTCAGATTACTTTGGAACGCCCAAGATAGTTAGGGTTAACGAAGAAGACTACAACTACGTGCTTGAAAACGACCCTATCGCTTCAGAGTATGCCGGTCAGGATGTTGACGTTTTCACTGTATGGCTGACGAAGGATGAGGAAACCGCTGAAAGTCTTCTCGAAGAAGGAGTTTACAGAGTTATCCTTCTGAACTGAAGTAGTCTAGAGCGATATTGAGGAACTCGTCGTAGGCCTTCTTGTCCATCAAGCACATCTTTATCAGTTTCAACGATGATGACTTGTTTGATAGATGATCTACAACCGCTTTCAGAAACTGATCTGCACAAATAGATACCGGAACTCCGAATATGCCCGTGGAGACTGCCGGAGTGGCGAGCGTAACAGCTCCCATTTCGGCAGCCTTGTTAAGAACATTAGTGAACGAATTGTAGAGTTTGTTTTCCAAGTCAAGTTCTCCATACTGTGGACCAAAGACGTGTATAATATTCTTTGCTAGCAGGTTGCCGGCTCCGGTTACGGCTACTTCGGAGATCCCTAAAGGTCCATTCTGCCTAACATATGCGTCACTTTCAAGCTGAATCTCCTTTCCGCCTGCTCTCACCAAAGCTCCTGCCACTCCACCTCCGTGCCTCATGTAGCCATTGGCTGCATTGACAATAACGTCAACTTCCTGTTGGGTTATGTCGGAGATTTCGAGCTGAATGATCTTTTCATCCTCTAGAATGAAGCTTTTCATTTTTCGTCCGGGTAGAGCTTCATACCCTTCCATAGTGACCTAAGTCTCTCAAGAACGTATCGTTCCTTTCCGTTAGTTCCGGGAACATAGAAGACTTCCTCCTTTATGGATTCTGGGAGATAATACTCACGTGAAAACCCTCCAGTTGTGTGTGGATAGTTGTATCCCTTACCATATCCCAGTTCTTTCATCATCTTCGTCACGGCATTGCGCAGCTTAAGAGGTACGTCCAGATTAGGTGTAGCCTTGACCATCTCCCTTGCCTTCATCATGGCGCTGCAGGTTCTATTGCTCTTGGTCGCGACTGCGAGATAGATTGCGGCCTCGGAGAGATTCAGAACGCACTCAGGGAGTCCTACATTGCTGACGGCCTGAAAGGTGGCATTGGCAATAACGAGCGCCATGGGATCGGAGAGGCCGATATCTTCCGAAGAAAAGATTACCATTCTCCTGGCAATAAACTTCGGGTCTTCACCTCCCTCTAGCATTCGCAGCATATAGTAAAGAGCTGCGTCTGGATCGCTTCCTCTCATGCTCTTAATGAAAGCGGAGATCAGATCGTAATGTTCCTCGCCCTTCTTGGTATACCTTCCCGAAGGAAGTACAGAAAGCTCGTTCATAACCTGAAGATCAAGAGAGGTTCTGTCAAGAGCCGCAGCGCTCTCCACAAGAGTATCGAGAAGGTTCAAAGCAATCCGGGCATCTCCACCGCTGCTCTGAGAAATCACTTCGATTACTTCATCGCAGACGGTCACTCCCGAACTCTTGAGAACCCTGTCCTTCTCAAGGGCCTTCTTCAGAAGATTGTCAATATCGCTTTCGTTGAGACCCTTGAGAATTACGAGACGACAGCGGGAGAGAAGCGCAGGATTGACTTCGAAACTGGGATTCTCCGTTGTCGCCCCGATCAGTATTATCAAGCCCTTTTCCGTAACAGGAAGAAATACGTCCTGCTGGCTCTTATTCAATCTGTGGATCTCATCCACGAAGAGCACAAGTTGCTGACCTACTTTCTTCAGTCTCTCGGCGTGCTCAAAGTGCTTCTTGAGATCAGCCGTTCCTTGGAGACTCGCGCTAAAGAACTCGAAGTGATATCGGTTTCCCAGCTTTGATCTGATGATTTCTCCGATAGTTGTCTTTCCGGTTCCAGGTGGGCCGTAAAGTATCATTGAAAAGAGTTTGCCGCTCTCGACGGCACCTCGAATTATTCCCTTCTTTCCTGTAAGATGTTCCTGTCCTACTACATCGTCGAACTCTCGCGGTCGTAATCTCTCACTAAGAGGAGACCAGTTCATTTCTGAAATACTCAATTGTACTCTCAAGCCCCTTTTCAAGCTTCACTTCAGGCTCCCATCCTAGTAGGTTTCTAGCCTTATTCGCATCTAGAATCGATTTCTTCAGGTCGCCCGGACGCGGTTCTTTGTGAATGGCTTCTCTTGCATAGCCAGTGATTCTCTTCATTTGTGTGAATAGCTCGTTGACTGAGGTTCCCTTTCCGGTTCCTATGTTCATTATGCAATCTTCACTTTTTTCGAGTGCCAGAAGATTCGCCTTTGCAACATCAGAGACGAAAACGTAGTCCCTTACACATTCTCCGTTACCGAAAATGACGACCTCCTGATTTCGGAGCATTCTCTCGGAGAAAATCGCGACGACTCCAGCTTCTCCGTATGGGTCCTGCCTGGGCCCATAAACATTCGCGTATCTCAGAGCCACATAATTCATGCCAAGCTCATTGGAGAAGAACCTCAGATAGTTCTCGGTTGAGAACTTCGCAATGCCATATGGAGAAAGCGGTTTCGGAAGCTCTTCCTCATCTGTAGGTATCTTCTTGACCTCATCACCATAGATCGCTCCTCCCGTCGATGAGAAGACGACTTTCTTGACTCCGTATTTTGCAGCGATCTTCAGAAGTCGCAGGGTTCCTATTATGTTGATCATCGCGTCTTCTTCGGGTTCTCTTACCGATCTAGAAACGCTTATTTGGGCTGCCAGATGGAAGAGAGCGACAGGTCTGTGAAGCATGAAGACCTTTTCCATCATCTCTTGGTCTGTGATGTCTTGCTCATAGAACAGTGCTCTTGGATCCAGGTTCTCAATCTTCCCACTCGAAAGATTGTCAACAACGATTGGAATCTTACCGGCGGCTATAAGCTCATCCACAACATGTGAACCTATGAATCCCGCTCCTCCTGTCACCAAATAGTTTTCGGCCATGCTTTCCTCCTATATGTCAATTTCCTCTCCAGCCAGTAGTTGATCGTACATCTTTCTGACTTTCTGGATATCCTCCCAAGTAAGACTCTTTGGTGAACCTGGGGCTCTTGATGCGTTTCTAAGCAGATAACTTGGATGGAACATGACGAATACTTTTATACCTCCAATCCAATCGAAGAGCTGCCCCCTCACCTTCGTTATCTGGAGTCCATCTCTTTCAACGAAATACGAAAGTGCAGTGGCGCCCAGAGCAACAATCAATTTAGGTTTTATTATAGCCAGTTGTGAGAGAAGATATGGGGAGCAAGCTCTCTGTTCTTCTGCAGACGGAACTCTATTCTTTGGGGGTCTGCACTTAACGATATTTGTGATGAAGACGTCCTGCCTTGAAAGCTTCACTGAGTCCAGTATTTTAGTGAGAAGCTCGCCTGCCTTGCCCACGAATGGTCTACCAGAAGCATCTTCATCGGCACCTGGCCCTTCACCGACAAATACAACGGGTGTCTCGATTGAGCCTTCACCGGGTACTGTGTTTGTCCTCGAAGAGCTAAGCGGGCAAAGAGAGCAATCACTTATACTTGAATTGAGCTCCAGAAGCAATTCCTTTCTTTTGACGTAATCGGTCAACAATTCTCACCTCAGAATCTGAACCTGAAGTATGGATCACCCTTGTGAAGTCCAATCACAAGATACCTATCCTTCAGTTCCTTTATATAGAATTTTAGTGCAATTGTCTCAAGGGAGTCCTGGAACGTGTTGATTTCGCTCCCGAAGCCCAACCTCAATACAAGCTCCAGAGCCATACAGTGCAGATCGAAGTACATCGGTGAAATCTTCGTTATCGATTCATCCCAGAGTGAGACATCTCCTGCATAGGTTCCAATCTCTACGAAGCTCCTCTTACCGCTTCCGTCTATTCCCAGAGAGAGCCTGTTGAGAACTCCTGGAGTATCAGAGAGCGTGCCCATAGGGAAGAAAAGCTCGTTGATGTGCATAGTGAAGTAGTAATCCTCTGCTTTACGGAGCTCCATCGAGAGTCCAAACTCCTCGAATTTCGCCGTTCTTCCCCCAAGGATAGTCTTGTTATCGAGTTTGACATTGGAGACTCCAAACGAGTATGCTGAATACCCTGTTTCAGACGCTGTAGAGGTCGCGATAAAATACTCGCTGACCGAGAAAGTTGAAATAGTCAGCCTTGTTGACTGCCATATCAGGAATCTAGCCTGAGACTCTGATTTAGTGAAATACTTTTCGGGATACTTGTACTTTGAATCGAACTTCGTGAAATCCGTCGTGAAGTCCAGTGAAGCTGCCCTCCAGGAGACTTCTCCCACCGAGAGGTCATTCACCTCAAACTTCAATCTGTCGTACATCTTTCTTGAGCCTGAGAGATAAGGATATCTGAACTTCACTCCAAATGAGGCGAAATCTTTGATCTTGATAGAGGAACCAAAGACCAGATCCTTCAGCATTCTTTCATCTTCAGCAACATTTGGCGAGGCATCGAAAGTCCAGTCGAGAGTGAATTCAAGTTTTGTTTCGGTAGCGATTTCGAGGGTCAATCTCTCCTTGTTGACGAAGTCGTCAAACATGTCTTCACTCTGCCAGAATACTTTGCTCTCGGTCTTATGTGAGAAGACCTTCGAATCGAAAGTGAAGGAGTAGGCAGTCTCTGAGGCTTTGGAAGTAACAGGCATGAAAATTGTTTCTGTCTTCTGACCGAACTTCAGACCCCAGAACTCAACTTCTCCTTCGGTCTTAAGAAGGCCCTTTCCCAGCCAATTCATTTCGGTAGGACTGGCCACCAGTTCTTCATAGTCCAATTCAAGAACATAATCGGCCTTGAGGACCTCCGTCTCAATTCCAGTCAGCAGCTTTCCCGGGTGGTCGAGGCGCCATTCCTCTTTCAGGAAGTCATAGGTTAGCACTGGATTGTACTGCACACTGACGTAGTACCAGTCAAATGGTCTATAGGTAAGCTCGTTCTTGAGCGTTACAGGTATCTCGTTCTTAGTGAGTTTCCATCCTTCATCTGAATCATAGTAGAAGCCCACTTCATACGCGGGCTCCAGGACCACTCCAACCGAAAGCGGTCCCCATTCACCTTTGTACAGTTCAATGTCTTTGTATACACGTAACTTCTTCCCTTCAAACTTGAAAGAGCCGTCGTATCGCGATTCAAAATAGAACTTCAGTTCAAGAGAGATGAAGCCATCATATACAATGTCAAAGGGATCTATCCAGAACAATCTATCCTTATTCTTTTCATGAATAGAATTGTAGTCCAGGGCGTATCTTCCGTTGATTTTCAATTTACCGTCTTCTGATGCAAAGGTCAGATAGTTGCGGCCGATACCCTTGTTATCTGCCGGCATAGTAATGTTAAGCTCAGTAGTAGAAGCGTCGAAAGTGCTCTTCACGTCGCCGCCGATCTTTAGATTCCCAGCAGCGAAGAGATACTTATTTACCTCAAGCACGAAATCTTCCATATTGGAGGGACTGAAAAGTTCTGTAAGAGTAGCGGCGTTTGATGCTAGTTTGAAATTCAAAGACTGAACGGAAAAATCTGCACCGAACAGCGCTCCCTCAGTCTTGACTGCGGAAGCGTTGGCTCTCAGAGAATACAGGATATTCTTGTTTATGTATCGCTGGCCGAAAAGACCGCTGACTCTGAACTCCGAGGTACTGAGCTTAAAGAAACCAGCATCGATAATCTCATCCGAAGGAATCGTTAGATTCTGAACGTTGACCATCCAGAGATTCTTATCGTCATATCTTGCGAAAGCTCCGATAACATCTAGCTTCAACTCCCAATCTTCGGGGGAGAGTATTTGAACATAAGCGAGCTGCATTTCGGTCGCGCCCATCGTCTCTTTCACGGCGAAAGGATCAAGCTGAGTTACTTTGTTCTTGACAATGCTTTCTCCCAAGTTAATGCCTGTGAAGGGGGTCTGAAGTTCCTTTAACGGAGGCCCGCTAATGTATAGAGCGCCTCCCTGCATTCTTATTTGATCAAAAGAAGGTTTTAGCAAGACATAAGCGCCGTAGCTTGTCTCTTTCTGCTGGCCGAATTGACCGAAGAATTCTATTTCACCTATAGGTGTATAGAGTACAGACTTTGCTGTGAAGGCGTCTTCGGTAGACATCCAATCTCTGTACCACGTTCCTTGAAGAAGAAGCCAGTCGACTTCCAGGTAACGAACGGTTATCCGTGTCTGAGCATCTGCAATTCCGCTAAGATCGACATCGAAGGGACGTCTGTCCGGGTCGTCTAGCGGGAAGTAGTAGTACGGCAGATAGAATACCGGGATATTGCCGATGTACAGCAGCATGTTCTGCACCGACATCCCCTTTCCAGGCGTCACAACTGCCGATGAGACCCTGAATCTGTAATGGGGGTGAGATTTATCGCAAGTGGTTATGTAGCCGTCCGTTATGTTCAGGGTAGGTGATGCTTCCATAGTCGATTGAACATAATCGCCGTAAACATAGAACGGGACTTTCGAAGCTGTCTTGGATGTATCGCCTCTGGACGCTGGCACTTCAATCTCAGTGCGCGAGAACACCTGCATACTTTCGACTCTCTCGTTCGTTAGATCAAGAATCAATCTATCTGAGACTATAGTTGTCTCGTCACTTACCATCTTCACGTTACCCCAGAATGAGATCGATTCCGGTGTGGAGTCGATATTCAGTATAGAGGCATTCGACGCATCTATAGTTGCCGTCATAGTCTCACTGAAGTACTCTACTCTCACGCCGTCTCCAATGAGTATCTCTCTGCCGTCTTTCGTTCCAGCGATCGTTCCCCCCACGATCCTCACATTTGATCCTTCGAGTAAGCCTGGAACAAGCAGGATTATAACAATGGCGGAACCCTTCAGGATTCTCGTGAAGAATTCCGAAAGCCGGTAACTGGCTTTCGTATCTATGAGCGAGTAGATTACGACACCAAGGATAGAAAAGACGATATTCGGAATCCACGGGGCAAGAGAGGGGTTAATCAGATTCTCCTTCCCCATACCGCTAAGCCATGCACCCGATCCTTGATATATGACAACGAGCAAGAAGGTCAGAATAACCGACCAAGACTTCGATTGAAGATTGAACATAAGCGAAACCGGAACACCGAGCAAGACAATAACGAGAGGAGCGATCGACATCGAATACTTTTCCTGCAGAGCGACTTCGAGCGAAGAAGTATTTATGCCGGTGTTCTTGAACGCCTTTATGTCTTCTCTCAGCTCGGCACTAGTTTTCTCCTTCGGAGATTTGAAGCTCGCCAGGTATCGTTCAATGTCGTCATCAATTTCAAATTCTGCAGTACCGAAATGCATCTCAACTCCCAGAAAGCCTGACTCATCTGTCTGGTAAATCTTGGCATCACTCAATATCCATTTATTTGGAACAATGATGGCACTCTCAGCAGTCGTCAACGTAACCTGACCTCTGTAGACCTCATAAATCGAGACATTCTTAAGCTCTTTTGTTTTCTGATCTATTCTTCTTACGTATATCATTCTCCCCTGACCGTCCTGCATGAAAACATTTTCTCTCAGCGTGACTTCAGGTTGTCTGTAAACAAATCTTGCCATTGCCTCACTTGCCTTTGTTGAGGCCGTGGGGACAAGATAGTCGTTAAGCAGATAAGCAAAGCCGCTGAAAAGAACCCCAATAAGCAGGAAGGGAATTACGAGCCGTTTGAGAGATATTCCGTGCGTCTGCAGGGCAATCAGTTCGTTGTCCGATCTCATTCTCGAGAGTACCCAGAAGATAGCCAGGAGTATTCCCACCGGTATTCCAAGAACAATGAACTCGGGAAGATTGTAATAAATGAGCAAGAAGAGCTTATCTATGCCCACCTTGTATCTTATTATCATGTCAGACAAGTAGTAGAGTAACTCTAAGCTCACGAAAATTATGAACCCAACCAGACCAATAAAAATCGAACCTAATGCTTGAGCTCCTATGTACTTTATAAGAGTCTTCAAGAAGAATCACCCCTTGTTGTTCTGGGCATTGAAATCAATGGGTTGGAAACCGTCATTAACACATCTATAGTATTTGCCGGTTTCAATATACACTGCTGCTTCCATAAGTTCAGTCGAATGATCTGCTATCTCTTCCAGAGCTCCGAAAACCATCATTAAGTCTAGTGCTCTGCTGATTATTGATGGCGATTCTTCGCAGTAGCGAACGAGATCGGTCTTTACCTCTTCCTGAATTCGATCAACGAAATCGTCATTCTTACACAATCTTACAGCTTCAGAAAGAGAGGGGTCAACCAAATTGTCTATTGCGCCTTTTGTCATTACGGAGACAGATTCGAACATCGTCTTCAGTTTTTCATGATAGCCTATCGGCGGACGCTTTGAAAGTGACAATCCCCTCTCACATATAAACACACACTTGTCGCCTATACTTTCAAGAGTGCTGACGATATTCATCGAGAGAGTCAAGAGTCTTAATTCTTTTCCTGTTGGCGTCAGTATTCCGGTTAGGCCGATTATCATTGCTTGTAGTTCCACCTGATGATAATCTATCACAGAGTCGGAATAAATCACATCTCTTGCCTGGTGTTCATTTCTCTCTAGAACAGCAACAGATGTCTTGTTAAATATGCTCTGGACATATCGCGCCATTCTGAGAATCTCAATTCTCAGGTTTCCTATTCTTTCGAGACCAACTTTAGATATCATCTTTCAGTCGACCTCCAAAGGCCAGCTTCTTCTTGAGAAGAGCAACAAAATCGAAGCTTCCTTCTCTGAGGAGAGACACTATCTTTTCTGAAAGACCGACGTTGATCTTGTCTCCCGTCCTGATATTCGAAACAAATGTTCCGTCAACGTAGACCTCAATAGGATAGCCCTTGTCTTGCCTCACTTCCATTAGAACTCTTCTCGAAGCGGCGAGAACGACCGATCCGACGAAGGGGTTATGAGGACATATGGGAGTAACCTGAAAGCAGCCGGCATCTGGATCTACCAGAGCACCCCCGGCGGCCATCGAGTATGCAGTTGAACCAGTGTTTGTCGCGAAGACAATACCGTCACCAACAACGGGATAACTGCTCTGCCCACACACATTCACACTGAAAGAAACGGTCCTGCTTGGTGAAGAACGTTCTACAACGCAGTCGTTAAGAGCATATCTGATAGAGTCTCCGATTTCTATCTCCATTACATGTCTTGTGACGCTCTCAAGTTTTCCGAGGAGAAGTAGATCAAGTGCAGTGTGGAGCATACTGAGTTCAAAGGCTGCGAGAAAGCCTACACTACCAACTCTGAAGCTCATTATCGGCAGATCGTTCATTACTGCCAGAGGCACTGCCTTGAGAACAGTCCCGTCGCCACCGAAGGTAAGAATTACTTCTGTTCTTGCCGGTAAGCACGAAGTACCATCCTCACAAAACGAAGTAGCGATTCCGTGAGATTCAATTTCCCTTGAAAGCCAGTTCAGTGTTTCAGAGGAGATTCTCGTTCTGTTATAGAACACCGCTGCCTTCACAACTCTCACCCCACAACAAAGAAAAACGACTACCAGATTCGTAAAACGACTACAAAGAATACATTGAATTGGAAAACTGTGATCAGCCCGAAGAGAAATCTAAATCAGCACAACAGATTGAGCGATCAAGCCCGAATGTCATATTAGTCTTCATCCCCTTCTCTCTGATCAATGTAGTTCCAAAGAGGTGAATTACGTGATTCAAATGGGAATCCCAAATGGCGATAAGCCTTTTCCGTAACCATTCTTCCTCGGTTTGTCCTTACCAGGAAGCCGTTCTGCAGCAAGAACGGCTCGTAGACTTCGCTGATTGTCTCCGGTTCTATCCCGATTGATGCCGCGATTGCCTTGACGCCCGCAGGCCCACCATTATAACTCTCAATCAAGACAGATAAGAGGCGCTTGTCCATCGAATCTAGTCCCTCCTCGTCAATAGAAAGGAGCGTCATTGCCGACTGAACAGTATCAACTGTAATCTCCTTTCCCCCTTCAACTGTGGAGATATCCCTGACTCTTCTCAGGAGCCTGTTTGCAATTCTAGGCGTTCCACGCGACCTTCGGGCAAGAAGGATTGCCGCGTCTTCTCTTATCGATGTTCCGAGAAGCGCTGCCGATCTAATAATGATCTGTTTCAGATCCTTATCGGGATAGAACTCCATCTCTAGAATCATTCCAAATCTGTTTCTCAAAGGCGCACCTATGAAACCACTGCGCGTCGTAGCTCCGACAAGGGTGAACGGGTTCAGATCAAGACGAATCGATCGGGCACTGGGACCCTTGCCGATCATAATATCTAGCTGGAAATCCTCCATAGCAGAGTAAAGAATCTCTTCAACGGTTCTATTCAGCCGGTGAATCTCGTCTATGAAAAGAACATCGTTCCGCTCCAGCCCGGTCAAGATAGCGGCCAAATCGCCCTGTTTCTCAATAACCGGTCCAGATGTGACATAGATCTCCGAGCCCAGCTCGTTCGCAATGATATGTGCGAGGGTGGTCTTGCCCAAACCCGGAGGGCCTGCAAGCAGAACATGGTCAAGGGCCTCTTGACGTACCTTGGCTGCTTCAATTGCTATGCTAAGTCTTCGCCTGATTTTCGATTGGCCGATATACTCCCCAAGGTTTTTCGGCCTGAGGCTCTTTATTGAACTATCCTCTTGGACCTTACCTGGAGTAAGAAAACGTTCTTCTTCCATAGTGCCTCCTACGGATGAATTCTGTAAAGGGTTCTGGCGAAGGGTATCGCTTCTCTGATGTGCTCAAGTCCTGCTATCCAGGCAACGATACGCTCTATACCCATCCCAAAACCGCTGTGAGGGACCGTTCCATAATCGCGCAAATCAAGATACCAGTCATAAGAAGAAACGTCTAGACCATACTCGTTAATCCTCTCAATAAGCAAGTCTCGGTCATATATTCTCTCAGATGCCCCAATTATCTCTCCATAGCCCTCAGGAGCGAGCATGTCATCGCAGAGTACTACTTCAGGTCTCTCTGGATCAGGCTGCATGTAGAAGGCCTTCATCATTCTCGGATAACGCTCCACAACGATCGGCTTGTCGAATTCATTTGCAATCGCCGTTTCTTCATCACCCCCAATATCGTCGCCCCAATTAATCTCGAATCCCTTGTTTTGTAGAAGTCTCACTGCTTCGTCATAAGTTATTCTTGGGAATGGAGTCTCGATCTTCTCCAGTTTCGATGTATCTCTTCCGATTGATTTAAGATCTTCTCCGGCGCGTTCCAGAGTGCTCTTCACTACATAAGTTACTAGCTCTTCCTGCAGCTTAATATTGTCATCGTGACCATAATAGGCGACTTCAGCTTCGTTCATCCAGAACTCAATAAGGTGTCTGCGGGTCTTCGATTTCTCCGCCCTGAAAGTGGGGCCAAGGTTGTAGACCTTTCCGAGAGCCATGGCTGCTGCTTCAAGATAAAGTTGCCCCGTCTGAGCGAGGTAAGCCTTCCCGTAATCGAAGTAGTCTATCTCGAATGTATTGCCTGCGCTCTCGCCAATCGAGCCGGTGAAGATAGGCGTATCGATAAGCACAAAACCTCGATCGTTATAGAACTCCCTTACGGCACGGATTATCTCGTGACGAATCTTCAGCACATGGGTCTGACGCTGAGTTCTTAGCCACAGATGCCTGTTGTCCATCAGAAAATCGATTGAATGATCCGGTTTGTTTATCGGGAAGTCTTTCTCGGGAATCTGGATTATCTGAAGATCCTCCACGAAAAGTTCGACTCCGCCTGGAGCTCTTTCTTCTGCCTTCACAAGTCCCGAAACAATCACGCTTGACTCCATCTTAAGTGAAGCCGCTACCTGGAATACGCTTTCTGGGACGCTTGACTTCTCGACGATGCCCTGAATGAAGCCCGAGCCGTCCCTCAAGAAGAGGAACTGAATCTTCCCGCTCGATCTCCTTCTTCTAAGCCAGCCCCTTATCTGTACGTGTTCGTTTATATGTTTACTAAGTGAAGAAATCTCTGCGACTCTCATCAAGCACCTCCAGCAACAACTCGTCAGCTTCAATTATAGCAAAAACCCGGGGCTAAACCCCGGGTCAATCATTACGATAGCTCTTCTACTATATTATGCCTGAGGCAATAAGAACCCAGATGGATATTCCTAGAGCTGCCAGAGAACTCACAGTAGAAAGAATCAACCAAGGAGAAGTCTTCTTCTGAAGAGCCTCTACATCCTGCTTTGTGGCTGCATCAATCGTTGCGCTGTTGATTTCGGCTACTCTCTCAGAGAGGTTTACGATTACTGGCTGGGTCTCCAGATCGCTTATTTTTACATATCTCTCGAGGTTCACCACAGTTGCATTCAGTCTTGATTCCAATGAGTCTGTTCTGGTCTTGAGAGCCTTGATTTCGCTCTCATTCTTTCCAAGCTGAGTATTGATAGTATCCATGCTGAGAGAAATCTTTGACAGGTTTGCATCTACCGAGACGTTCAGCATATCCATTGCTTCATTCATCCTAGCCTCTAGTTCAGCAACACTCGCCTGACTTGCAGCGAAGTTCTTGGACTGTTGATCGGTAAGGGCGTTGAACTTCGTATTCAGTGCATTCAAGTCGCTTCTCAGAGAGGATACTGTGCTGACAGAAGACTTCAGTCCAGCCAGTTCATTCTCGTGAATAGTGACGATTTCATTTATCGCGTTTATGCTTCTCTGAAGATTGCCGATATCGCCTTTGATGATTCCGGTTTCCGAAGTGAAGTCCTTTCTCAAAGTCTCGATATCCTTGGTAAGCAATTCGTTCGAATTCTTTACCTTGGCAAGCTCGTCAACACCTGCGTAGAGATTCAAATTCGCCTTTAGGTCGGTCTTCGTCACATAGTTCTGCAAATCACCGATCTTCGCGTAGTCAGAGGAAATCGCATTGATTCTCGCAGAAAGCTCATCGAGTTTGCTTACAGCATCGGCGGGAAGCCTCACATTTGCGATCTGATTCTCAAGCGAAGAAATCTTGTTCTGAAGATCCCTAACAGTCGCCACATTTGCAGTCACTGTCGCCATTGATTCTTTTAGAGATGCGATCTCAATAGCGTTTGCAGAAGCTCTGTTTGTAATCGTACTGAGCTTCGCATCGTAGTCGCTTAGTGAAGACGAGAGAGATCGAACAGCAGAGTCTAGAGTGGATATAGATCTTTCGTTTGAAGAAAGCGAACTCTGGATTGTGCTGATGTTTCCGCTAAGAGTATCAACTCTTCTCACAGCATCGTTGACTCTCGATTCCATGACGGCAAGATTTGACATGGAGTTCTGAACGTTTTGAACGTCAACGGCCAGAGTATCGAGCTTCTTCGTAGTCAGAGAAAGGTCCTCGACGAACTTCATGATCTGCTGCCTCAAGGATTCAACGGTGCTCTGAGATACGCTCCCGTTGGTGGAGATTCCAAGAGAAGTGATTCTGTTCTCCAAAGCAGTGATCCGTAACTGAAGATCCATGGTATCGATTAGCCTTCCGCTAGAATCGGTAAGGGCAAGCTCGAGAGCTTCAAGACGGGACATGATAGTTCCATCGACAGTACCTGACTGCTGAACAGTGCCATGCTTTGCGAAATTCAGCTCAACATAATCGAGTGTCTTCTTCAGCATTACCGCTGTCTGATATCTTGTGAGTGGATCGTTTCCATTGAAGTAAGTCCTGCCATCGGCTTGAACAATACCTGTCAGAATGCCTAGGTCAGAAAGTCTCATCACCGCATCGTATGCCCAGTGATTTGAACTGACGTCTACATAATTGACGGCAGCGAAAGCTGAAGTGAATGCCAGACCGAAAATAAGCAGTGAGGCAAGTAAAAGTTTCATTTTCAATTTCTACACCTCCCCGAAGGAAATATTCTAAATGATTCTACCACAAATCGAGATTCCATCCTAGAAAGTGGCATGGTAATATTAACTCTGTGGGAGGTGTTGGTGTTGAAGAAAAGGACGCACACCTGTGGCGAATTGACGGCATCCGACACGGGAAAAGCAGTAACACTCAACGGCTGGGTCGATCGTATCAGGGATCTTGGGGGTATCAAGTTCGTTCAAGTTAGGGACAGGTATGGCTTGACGCAAGTTGTCTTCGATCCTCAGAATGTTAACCTCTATAGCCAGGCCTTAAAGCTGGGAAACGAGTTCTGCATTTCGGTAACTGGATCTGTGAGAAAGAGGCCTGAGGATGCTGTAAATAAGAAGCTCCCCACAGGAGAAATCGAAGTGTTTGCCTCCGAATTGGAACTCTTTTCAGATGCAGAAGTACCGCCTATTTATATAAACATAGACGAAGAGTCCTCAGAAGAGATGCATCTCAGGTATAGATACCTCGATCTAAGACGCCCGAAGATGCAGCGCAATGTATTGACCAGGCATCGTTTTGTGCAGGCGGCAAGGGAGTATCTAAACAGAAATGGATTTGTGGATGTGGAGACTCCTATTCTCGGGAAATCTACGCCTGAGGGGGCCAGGGACTTTCTCGTACCCTCGCGGTTGAAACCCGGGAAGTTCTACGCTTTGCCCCAGTCTCCTCAAATCTTCAAGCAGTTGCTGATGGTTTCTGGTTTCGACAGGTACTACCAGATCGCAAAGTGCTTCAGAGACGAAGACTTTCGGGCCGACAGGCAACCTGAGTTCACGCAGATAGACGTTGAGATGTCTTTTGCAGATGAAGAGGATGTCTTCTCTATGGCCGAGGGTTTGATGAAGCATGCATTTGCAGAGGCTGTCTCGGCAGATATTCCGACTCCATTCCGGAGATTCACCTATCAAGAGGTTGTCGACCTGTATGGCAGCGATAAGCCAGACACCAGATATGGGATGGAGATAAGAGACATCACGGAGGTTTTTGCTGGAACTGAGTTCAGAGTCATAAATGAAGCGATAAATAGAGGCGAACGTGTAAAGGGATTGCTTGTCAAAGGTAAGGCAGACCATTTCTCGAGGAAGAAACTGGACGAGTATACCGCCTTGGCAAGAGATAGTTCCCTGGGGGGTCTGATGTGGGCAAAGGTAGAGGGTGACGGTTTGAAATCCTCTATCCTGAAGCATTGTCCCGATGAACTCGAGAAAGTGATTTCCTTCTTCAAAGCGGAAAGAGGAGATCTAGTGCTCTTCTCTATTGGCGAGAGTCTTGCACTTTCCAAAGCTCTTGGGCAGATAAGAGGAAAGGTTATTAAGGAAGAGGAGTTTTCGGTAGAGGGGTTTGACTTCCTCTGGGTTACTGATTTTCCGATGTTCTCCTACAACTCGGAGGAAGGACGGATTGAGGCCGAACACCACCCCTTTACTATGCCTGATTTAGAAGACCTCGAAAAGTACGCCGAAACCGATCCGCTAAGAGTTAGATCCAAGGCTTATGATCTGGTTCTCAACGGATACGAAGTTGCCAGTGGATCTGTGAGAATACACAGAAGAGACATTCAGAGCAGGGTCTTCGATCTCATAGGTCTTTCGCGTGAAGAGGCGGAGGAGAAGTTCGGCTACCTGCTTGATGCCTTCAAGTACGGTCCGCCTCCGCATGCGGGAATCGCACCTGGACTAGACAGAATAGTTGCTATAATCGTCGGAGCTCAATCTATAAGAGAGGTTATTGCCTTTCCGAAGGTAGCTAGCGGTGCCGATTTAATGACATCTGCTCCATCCGAGGTGTCCCGCAATCAACTGGATCTTCTGAAGCTTCAGGTAAGGGACGCGGGGGACTAGATTTGAGGATTGCGATCGACGGTCCCGCCGGATCAGGAAAATCGACTGTAGCTAGACTTGTAGCATCAAGACTGAATTTCACTTACATAGACACCGGTGCGATGTACAGAGCGCTTGCCCTCAAGGCAAGAGAGGCCGGTGTATGTTTCTCCGATCTCGCATCGATGACGGAGTTGATGAGTCATACATATTTTTCGCTCTCTGATTCAGGCATAACGTTAGACGGCACTCCGGTCGGCGATGAAATAAGAACGAGAGAGGTATCTCTTCTATCTTCGGACATTGCTAGGTACTCGTATGTCAGGGACTTCCTTACGGAGCAACAAAGAAGTCTTTCAAGACAAGGCAACGTAGTCATGGAAGGCCGTGACATAGGAACAGTGGTTATTCCCGAAGCGGAGTTGAAGATTTTTCTTACAGCCTCGGTGATCGAGAGGGCAAGGAGAAGGCTGGAACAACTCAGATCGAGCGGAATTGCCGCTGATTTAGAGGAGATACTAGCCGAAATCGAAAGTAGAGACCACAATGACTCAACTAGATCAGTTGCGCCGCTAAAGCCTGCTACGGATGCCATTACGTTAGATACGACGAAGATGGGTATCGAGGAAGTAGTTTCTACCATAGTGACCCTTGCAGAGAAGAGGCAGAAAGTGCACCTTGCGAAATCTGTAGGGTTTTGCTACGGAGTCGACAGGGCAGTCAGAGAAACGATTAAGCTTCTAAAATCAGGAAAAAAAGTTTTCGCGACGGGAGAGATCGTTCACAATGAGAAGGTGATGAACGATCTCAGGGAGCTGGGTCTTGAAGTAATCGAAGACAGACTGTTGAATGAAAAACATGATGGCGTTGCAGTAATAAGGGCTCATGGAGTAGATCCGGCTTCGGAGGAGAAATTACGACACGTTTTCGATGAAGTAATAGACCTTACTTGTCCTATAGTGTACAATGTATTTAGCCTGGCGGTCGATCTCGAGCAGCAAGGCAACTTTGTTGTGGTGTATGGCAAGAAGAACCACCCGGAAGTTACGGCTCTTTCGGGTAGGCTTGACAAGTATCTCATTGTGGAACCGGGAGATGACTATAACGAAGTATTGAAAGAGCTTGAAGGCCTTGAACGTGTTGCGATCGTTTCGCAGACTACGATGAGCAACAGCGATTTCGAGGAGTTCGCAGAGTTTGTTAAGGAAAAGCTTCGGGGTCGTGTAACCGTTCATAACACTATTTGCAAGGTCACAATTCAGAGAGAATCTGAGGCAGAACGACTTGCAAGCGTAGTTGATACGGTTATTGTGATAGGTGGAAAGAACAGTTCAAATACAAAGAAGCTTGTAAGAATAGTAGAGAGACTCGGTAAAAAGGCGCTTCATGCAACAGATCTATCGGATCTTCCTCAAGGTGATATGGGGAAGGTTGCTCTGATTAGCGGTACATCAACTCCGTACGAACAAATCCAGAAGATACTGGATTACATAGACAAAATGAGGGAGGTAACCAACAATGGAAGAGAAAATGAAACAGCAAGATGAAAACCTGAGCATGGAGGAAATATTTGAACAGATGGATGTTTCCTCGGCAAGGAAAGGAAATAGAAAGGATGCAGAGGTTTTCTCCGTCCAGCCTGATGGACTGATGGTGATTATGGACGGGAAGCTCGATGGGTTCGTTCCTGCGGACCAGTTAGTGAATGATCTAGAAGAGTACAACGTTGGAGATAAGATAGAAGTCATGGTCATCAAGACCAACGAAGAGGAAGGAAGAAGCACTGTTTCTGAAAAGAGAGTCCATGCCAGGCAAGCGGTCAGCAAGGTTGAGAAGGCTTACAGAGAAGGCAAAGCCATTGACGGAAAGATAGTTTCGGAGACGAACGCCGGGTACAATGTGCGGCTTTTGAAGACGGTGCCCGCATTTCTTCCAGGCTCAGAGTCGGGAATCCGAAAGGGAGATCCGGCTCCAGAAGGAACAATGAAGTTCAAGGTCATAAGATTTAAGAGACAACGAAATGGAATAAACGTAGTAGTTTCGCTAAAAGCATTTCAGGAAGAGGCAATAAATGCCTACTTCAAGACAATCGAAGTCGGCCAGGAACTGGAAGGCAAAGTCGAGTCAATAAAGAATTTCGGCGCCTTCGTGAAGCTAAACGACAATGTAACTGCGCTTATTCCGGCATCTGAAATGAGCTGGGATCCAAGTGTGAGGATAAGCGATCTACTGAAGCCCGGCGAGACGGTCAGGACAAAGGTAATTGGAATCGATGAAAAAGAGAAGAAGATATCTCTCTCGCTTAAGCAGATGACGGAAGACCCTTGGTCGACCTTGAAGGAAAAATACGAAGTCGGTTCTACGGTCGTTGGAACGGTAAAAAACATCACCCCGTTCGGTTTCTTCGTATCGCTTGAGCCCGGAGTGGAAGGATTAGTACACATTTCAGAAGTATTCTGGGGAAACATCAAGAAGGATCTCAAGAGCGTTGTAGAAGTTGGAGACGAGGTCAAAGTGAACATCAAGGAGATAAACGAAGAAAAGCGGACCCTTTCACTCTCTTACAGGGAAGCCCTGGGCGACCCGTGGGAAAACATCGGCGACAAGTACAAAGAGGGAGACGTTCTAAAGGCTAAGACTGCAAAGGTATTGCCTACCGGGGTAATTCTCGAGCTTGAAGAGTACGTATCTGGATTTGTTCCGGTATCTGAGGTCTCTTGGAACTTCGTCGATAGAATCGAGGATGTTGTTAAAGAAGGAGAAGAAATAGAGGTAAAGATGCTTTCTATAGATACAGTTAACAGGAGGATGAGGCTGAGCATAAAACAGGCAACTCCCGATCCCTGGGAAAAGGTTTCCGAAGAGCTTTCTGTAGGAGATCAAGTTAGTGGGACCGTGACAAGACTCACGAAGTCTGGAGCAATAATCATGGTCGACTCATACGGTGTTGAGGCCTTCTTGCCCGTTTCGCAGGTATCTCTTGAGCGGACAGAGAATATCGAGGACTCGGTTGAAGTCGGTAAGCATGATCAATTCAAGATAATCCGTTTGGTTTACGACCCGGATAACGACACTCGAAACATGGTTGTGTCGATAAGGCAGCTCATAAAAGATAAAGAAGCGGCCGAGACCGAGAAAGTTCTCAAGGATTTCAACGATAATGGAACCGTCAGTTCCAACAGCCTTGGAGAAATGATTAAGAATCAGCTTGAGGAAGAAGGAGAAAGCCTCTAGTGGCCACCGTCCTGATAATCGGACGACCAAATGTTGGAAAGTCGACTCTATTCAATAGACTTGTTGGTGGTAGGAGAGCTATAGTTGATGACATTCCAGGGGTTACCCGTGACTTCACGGTAGGGAGAGTTAACTGGCAACAGAGAACCTTTCAGCTTGTAGACACATGTGGACTATTTGAGAATCCAGAAAACATCGTTGAAGAAAAGATGAAAGAGGTCACCCTTGAGCTTCTGAGTGAGGGAGACCTCATTCTTTTTGTTGTCGATGGAAGAAGCGGGCTTACAAGTGCCGATATCGAACTCGCAGATTACTTGAGAAAGCAGAGACTTGAAGTGATCTTCGTTGCCAACAAGGTTGAGAACCCCGATAACTTTTATTCAAGTATGGGAAACGAGATCTTTTCACTTGGTTTTGGAGATCCCATAAAGGTATCCTCGGCCCACGGTCTTAACATCGATTTGCTTTTCGACGAGATCTTCGATCGATTGACCTCGCTGGGACACTCGATACAAGCGGAAAGTGGCGAAGAAAGCGATCTGAAAATAGCAATTGTCGGTAAGCCAAACGCGGGAAAGTCCTCTATCTTCAACTGGATAGTCGGCAGTCCAAGAAGCCTTGTAACTGAAGTCTCGGGGACAACCCGAGATACAGTCGATGAGACTGTCGTTGTAGACGGTATACCAATGACCTTCATTGACACTGCAGGAATGAGGAAGAAGTCTAAGGTGAAGGTAATGAATGTTGAATACTACAGCGTAATGAGAGCAATTGACGCTCTGGAGAGATCCGATATCATACTAATGGTAATTGACTCGGCTGACGGAGTTGGCAATCAAGACCAGCGCATCGCTGGACTCGCTGAAAAGAACGGTAAGGCGACCATTGCTGTCTTCAGCAAATCGGACCTTGCTGATGATAGACGCAGGAAGGCGTTGCTGCGAACCTTCAAACAGGACCTATACTTCATAGACTACAGTCCCGTTCTCTTCACCTCAACCGAGACCGGTGAAGGTATGGACGATCTTATCGACAACATTAGGCTTGTAAGTAAGAAGATAGACCTAAGAATTCCGACCGGCCTTCTTAACACTCTCATTCAGAGATACTCGGAGGGAACGCCGGCACCCGGCAAGGGGAAGAAGCGAGGCAAGATATATTACGGTTCCCAGATCTCAAGCAGGCCGCCGATAATAATGCTGAATGTAAACGACCCTACGCTCTTTACCGAGCCTTATCTTAGAGGGATTAGAAACACGATTCGGCTTAATTTCGATCCATTCGACGGAACTCCAATCTTCTTGAAGCTCAGGAGGAAGAGATGAGGTACGTAGTATTTGCTCTTGTTGGATATATTATGGGTTCCATCCCCTTCAGTTTCATTGTGCCACTTGTTAAGGGCGTGAATATTACCAGGGTGGGCAGTGGAAACGTAGGTGGAACAAACGTTCTTAGAAGCATGGGGGGCTATGCTGGTGCCGTCGCCATGATTCTGGATGGGGTGAAGGCCTTCATTCCCGTGATAATCGCTAGAGCTGTCTTTGGAGTCTCATTGCCCGAAGGTATGATGATCGGTTTCTTTGCAGCAGTGGGCCACAGCTATTCGATTTTCCTCAGATTCAGAGGTGGCAAAGCCGTTGCCTGCACGGTGGGGACGCTTTCAGGGACATTACCGTGGTATGTTGCGGTCTTCTTTGGGATATGGATACCGATCGTTCTGCTCACTAAATACGTTTCCCTTGGTTCAGTTCTTGCTCTGGCGATTTTATCTAGCATCCTCTTCCTGACTGAAGGCTACTCCGTAGGTCTTTGGATGCTCGCCTTCTTCGGGCTGTCTCTGTTCAGACACCGGAAGAATGTCGCCGCTCTTCTCAGAGGCGAAGAGAGAAAAACGGATTTGATAGAAGCATTCAAGAGAAAACGCAATTAAATGAAAGATCGATAGACCTCTTCAAAAGTAGGAAGTGATGCCTTTCCGGGCATAGCGATCCGGTGAGGCGGGCCTTGCGTTCTGCAAAAGGCGGCACTACGTCTCTTTTCAGCAGTGACTGGCTTTTCTCTCGCCTTCTCGTGAACGCAGCGAACGTCTCGACAGTGCTCTTTGCTTAAGAAAAAGGTTCTCGGGTTTGATTTCAACAAAGTCGGCTCTACACAGCGTTCAGCGGGGCCTTGATCTTAAGCGTATAGCGGCTGTTCACAGCGTTCAGCGGTCTCGGTCTTCTCGGAGGACGGCGGACCGTCAACGGTTAACGTGTCAATTGGAGCCTTCTAATGAGCGCAGCGAACGTCTCGACAACGCAGTTCCTCGATTGATCTTATCGTAGGACGGGTCCATGATCTGGGACGAGTCACGAAGGACGGTTCTCCACAGCGTTCAGCGGGTCCTTGTTCTTAAGCGTACAGCGGCTCTTCAAAGCGATCAGCGGGTTCTCCGCTCTTAAGCGCAAAGCGGTTCTTTCCAGCGTCCAGCGGCTCTTTTGCCCGCGAAGCGGAACTTGCCTTTGCGAAGCAAAGACTGGCCTGCCTAAGCAGACTGGCTTCTTCAAAGTCTTGCAACTTGCAACAGGGAACTTGCAACTGATGCTCTTCTCGGAGGACGGCTCTTCAAGAGGAGCAGCTATTCCCCAGACCCCACTCTGATTCTAAGCATATGTCTTTGCAGTTTGGCCTCGTTTCTAGCCCTTTCGCGCCTGGATTTACTTACTTCCAGCAATTCCTCTGCTCTCTTTAGCCGCTGCTTTGCTCTTTCTACGCTAATCTCCTCAGGAGTTTCGGCGGCATCGGTCACAATAGTCAAGCTGTCTCTCTCCTGGAGAACGTATCCTCCGTGAACGGCAAACCGCAAAGTCTTAGAACCTGACGTTATCTCCATTACGTCAACGGTCAACTTCATAAGAGCTGGAGCTCTTTCAGGCAGGTAGCCTATCTCCCCTTCGGTCGAGCGGAAGGAGATGTAATCTGCTTCTCCCTCCCACTCGATCTCATAAGGCGTGATTATCGTGGTCTTCAATGCCAAGTCATTCACCCTTCGTAAGCTTCTTGCCCTTCTCAACGGCTTCATCAATCGTGCCAACCATCATGAAGGACTGTTCAGGAAGAGAGTCGTGTTTGCCCTCGAGTATCTCTTTGAACCCACGTATCGTTTCGGAAATGGGGACGTATTTCCCATCCATGTTACTGAATTTCTCAGCGACAAAGAACGGCTGCGTCAAGAACCTTTGGATCTTTCTCGCTCTCTGAACGGCTAGCTGATCCTCTTCAGACAGCTCTTCCATACCCAGAATCGCAATGATGTCCTGAAGGTCCTTGTATCTCTGAAGAACTTCCTGGACGCTTCTTGCGACCTGGTAGTGTTCCTGGCCCACAACTACGGGATCAAGATTTTTCGACGTCGAATCCAACGGATCAACGGCCGGGTACAGCCCCTGCTCGGCTATTGAACGCGAAAGGTTAACGGTCGCATCGAGATGGCTGAAGGTAGTAGCAGGCGCCGGATCAGTGAAATCGTCCGCAGGAACGTATATTGCCTGGACGGAAGTAATAGAACCAGATCTCGTCGAGGTGATCCTCTCCTGCAGGTTTCCCATTTCAGTCCCCAATGTCGGTTGGTAACCAACCGCTGAAGGCATTCTTCCAAGGAGAGCCGAAACCTCTGAACCGGCCTGAACAAATCTGAAGATGTTGTCAATGAATACGAGAACGTCCTTCTTCTGAACATCTCTGAAGTATTCAGCCATGGTTATAGCAGAGAGACCGATTCTGAATCTTGCTCCAGGAGGTTCGTTCATCTGCCCAAAAACGAGAGCGGTATTTTCAATGACACCGGCCTCCTGCATATCGAGCCAAAGATCATTTCCCTCTCTAGTTCTCTCACCGACTCCGGCAAAGACAGAAAGCCCCTTCTGCTCGATTGCGAAGTTTCTTATGAGTTCCATAACGAGAACCGTCTTTCCGACTCCGGCACCACCGGAGAAGCCAATCTTTCCGCCCTTGCTGAATGGCGCAAGAAGATCGATGACCTTTATTCCCGTTTCAAGTATCTCGACTTCGGTCTGCTGATCGGTGACTGAAGGAGACGCTCTGTGTATCTCCCAGTGATCGGCAAACTTTACCTCTCCAAGTTCGTCGATCGGTTCGCCGAGAAGATTGAACATTCTTCCGAGAATCTCTTCTCCGACAGGTACGGTGATCTGCTTTTCAGTATCAAGTACTTCCTGGCCCCTTACGAGTCCGTCTGTACTGTCCATGGCAATCGCCCTGACGCTGTTATCTCCGATCAGCTGGGCAACTTCGAGTACTATCTCTTTATCTAAGAATTCGTTCTTTACTTTCAGCGCATTCAGAATGTCGGGAAGCCTCGCTCCTTCGAATGATACGTCTACAACCGGACCGGTTATCGCGATTATTTTCCCAATATTTTGTTCCTTTTTGTCGGGCACACTCACACCTCCAAAATCAATTAACCATTAAGCGCTTCAGCGCCGTTTACGACTTCGATTATTTCCTGTGTGATATTCGACTGGCGCAGTTTATTCCTAACCAGAGTCAGTTGCTCTATCATGTTCTTTGCATTCTCGGTTGCGTTCTTCATTGCAGCTTGCCTGGAGAAGAGTTCCCCGACCTTCGTTTCATATAAGCCCTGAAGAACTTTGGCAACAAGCCACGAATTGAGCACATCTTCGTACAGAACCTCGATTTCAGGTTCGAAATCAAATAAGTCGTTGTCTGGCTTCTCAAAATCTTCAACGGGAAGAAGCTTGACAGTCTTCGGTATCTGAGCGAGCGGATTCTTGAAACTGCTGAAAACCATTTTCAAGCTGGACGCGTTCTTGCTATCCATGATTTCTTCAATATCATCAACGATTATTGCCGCCTCGTCAAGATCGGGAGTATCGAAGAAATGACTGAAAGGAGTAATAGGTACGCCGCTCTTCTTGAAATAACTTTCGGCCTTGATTCCTACCGTAACGATGTGTATGACGTTTGACTTTGCAACTTCGCGCTCAGCTGCCTTCATTATCTCTGCATTGAAGGCTCCCGCAAGTCCCATATCTGAGCTGACTACGAGAAGAATCTCTCCTTCACCCCCGGAGTCGGGATGGTTCGAATCTCCAAAATAAGCTCTGATGAGAGCCCGCTCCATAGCTCTTTCGTATAGCCTGACGAACTTCAGTCCCTTTTGAACTTTGTTGATTTTAGCCCGCGCGACCATCTCCATGGCGCGGGTAATCTGCATCGTCGAGTTCGTTGACTCGATGCGTTTCTTAATCGTACGCAGTTTACCCTTGCTCACCGTCAATCAACCTCGCTCTTCAAGATGCTTCTTGGTATCTTCTATAGCTTGCTTAAGACGGGTCTCTATACCTTCCTCTATGACCTTCTTCTCTCTTATTGAAGTTAGTACATCACTGTAAGAGCTGCGAAGCGTCTTGAGTAGAGAGGCTTCGAATTTCGAAATCTTCGAAGTTTCCATTTCGTCAAGATAACCCTTTGTTCCAGTGTAAAGAACAGCGACCTGTTCTTCAACCGGCATTGGGACGTACTGATCCTGCTTGAGAAGTTCCGTAAGCTTCTCTCCCCTTGTCAGTTGGTCGCGAGTGGCCTTGTCGAGTTCGGTCGCAAACTGAGCAAAAGAGAGCAAATCTCTGTACTGAGCAAGCTCGATTCTCAGACTTCCTGCAATCTTCTTCATAGCCTTAATCTGCGCAGCCCCTCCAACCCTCGAAACCGAGAGGCCAACATTGATTGCAGGTCGATTTCCCGCATAGAAGAGGTTGGGATCCAAATAAATCTGTCCGTCCGTTATGGATATTACGTTAGTCGGTATGAATGCCGATACATCGTTTGCCTGCGTCTCGATGATCGGTAAGGCGGTGAGAGAGCCTCCACCGAAACTCTCGTTAAGCCTTGCCGCCCGCTCTAGCAATCTGGAATGCAGATAGAAGACATCTCCGGGATAAGCCTCCCTTCCAGGCGGCCTTCTCAGCAACAATGAAAGCTCTCTGTAAGCGGATGCATGCTTGGAAAGATCATCGTAGATGACAAGAGAGTCCTGGCCCTCAAACATGAAGTGCTCGCCCATTGCAGCTCCCGCATACGGAGCGAGATAGGAGAGAGATGCCGTATCTGAAGCCGAAGCAAAGACAATCGTCGTATACTCCATTGCCCCGAACTGATTCAGCTTATCGATGATCCTGGCAAGGGCGGCCGTCTTCTGACCAATTGCAACGTAGATGCACTTCACACCCTGTCCCTTCTGGTTTATTATCGCATCGATCGCTAGGGCCGTCTTCCCGGTCTGCCTGTCCCCAATTATCAACTCTCTCTGTCCTCTTCCAATGGGGATCGTCGCATCTATTGCCTTTATTCCCGTCTGTAGAGGAGTGTCGACCGGTTTTCTCATTACAACTCCAGTCGCCTTCACTTCAACTGGCCTGAATTTCTTTGTTTGAACAGGCCCCTTTCCATCTAGTGGAATTCCGAGAGGATTTACGACTCTTCCCAGGAGCTCAGGTCCTGTTGGGACCTCCATGATCCTGCCGGTCCTTCTGACGAGGTCGCCTTCTTTTATCTCCTTGTATTCCCCTAGAATAACTATACCTACATTATCCTCTTCAAGGTTCAATGCAAGACCGAAGACGTTATTCTCGAATTTCACGAGCTCATTTGCCATTACACCTTTGAGGCCGTATGCCCTCGCAATGCCGTCACCTATTTGTATTACCTTTCCCGCTTCGAAATAATCAAACTCTATGTCAGTCTTCTCTAGCTGATTCTGTATGACTTTCGTAATCTCAGATGGACTGATTTTCACTCAATCACCTCCCGAGGGCCCGAGCCAAGCTCCTGGCTCACTCTCTTTAAACGACCGCTGAGACTTGTGTCTATTACTTCGTCTCTGAACTTAATTACATATCCTGCAATAAGAGATGGATTAATATTGACCTTCATGACCCCCTCCATTCCAGTCTTTTCTCTCACTTTCTTGAGAATGGCAACTCTCTCTTCAGAACTGAGAGCTAATGCCGAATCGACTTCAACATCAATCCTGTTGCTTTCAAGCAAAAGCCTTGCACCAAAGGAGATCACGATATCTTCCAGCAATTCAAGCCTCTTCATAGAGACCAGAAGCGAAATCAACCTTTCAATCTGCTCCAGGGGTTTTTCAACGAAGCTAAGGAAGATCCTTACCTTTCTCTCTGCATCGAGAGTTGGGTCGAATAGGAATTTCGAAAGGTCGATGTTAGAAACACTTTTAGAAAGCTCATGGAGCTGTTTCAGCCCTTGCTCTCTAGCCTCTTCGGGAAGGCTTAAGAAGAGAGCGTTGGCGTATTTTGCCGAAAGTGAAAGAATTCTCTTCACTCCTTATCACCCATGCTCTCCAAAATCCTCTTTGCATATTGCTTCCTTGCGTTTTCATCCATTTCCTTTTGAAGAAACCTTCCTACTATGGCTACTGCGGCAGTTACTATCGCTCCTTTTACCTCATCGGCAGCTTCTTCCCGCTCACGCTGAATCTGAAGCTCGGCGGACTTATACATTCTCTGTATCTCGTCCTGTGCATCTTCTCTTGCCTGTCTTACGATCTCTTCCGCTAGCTTTTCAGCCTGTGCTACGATTTCGTCTGAAGCAGAGCGCGCCTCTTCCATTTTTGCCTGGTATTCTCTTCTGAGTTCGTTAGCTTCAGTCCGCATTTTCTCGGCCTCGGCTATCTCATTGCTGATCTTTTCTCTTCGCTGTCTTAGGATGTCAAAGAATTTGTCAAATAGCAACTTCTTCAGAACAAAGAAGAGCAGCAAGAAGTTCAGTATCGACAATATGGCCGTCAGATTAAGTTCAATCAAGGTATCACCCCTCCTCTATTCAGGGGAAGATATTTAGACTACGAGAAGAATCATGAACGCTATAACAAGCGAATAGATTCCAGTTGTTTCAGCGATAGCGTCTGCGAGAATCATCCTCGTGGTCAAAGTACCGATCATTTCCGGTTGTCTTGCCATTGCCTCCATAGCACTTGCACCGATTCTACCTTCACCGATACCGGCACCGATAGCACCTATTCCCATTGCCAGTCCGGCACCAATGAACTTTCCCATCAGCATTAAGCCTTCTCCAATATCCACTGTGAAAACCTCCTTACTCTATTAATGAGCTAATATATGCAATTGCGAGTATTGTGAAGATAAGCGCCTGGATCGCCCCGAAGAAGAGCCCGAAAATACCCCACAGAGCTGCAGGCAAAACAAAGTACTTCACAAGATAGCCAAGAATCAGTATCAGTATCGATCCGCCCATGATGTTTCCGAAAAGCCTCAAAGCATGTGATAATGGTTTTGCGATTTCTCCGATGATGTTAATGGGAAACATCCACCATATTGGTTCAAAGAAACTCTTTCCCCAACTCTTCCACCCTTTCACTTTTATCGCGTAGACGTGACTCATGACAAAAACGAAGAAGGCGAGCATAAGATTCATGTTCAGATCCGAGGTAGGAGCGTACCAGCTGTCTGAAAGAATTGTGAACTTCACTCCTCCACTTTCGAGAGGAATGGCGTTTATTCCAGGGAAGCTTCCGATGAAGTTTGAGACGATTACGAACAGAAACAGAGAGGCTGCAATATCAAATATCGGCCTCACAAACTCCTTTCTCGAAACTGAATCCTTCACGAGATCGTAGATATAGTCGAGCAACGCCTCCAGAAGACTTTGCTTTTTGCCGGGCACGAGCTTGAAAACCCTCACCCTAGTTGCCATGAAGATCACTATCCCCATTACCACCCACGTCATAATTATCGTTAGTGGATTGATCCTGCTGAGCGGCCCTTCTCCAAACGGCAGTTGATAGATCCATCGCTGCCCAACGCCTTCAAGCTGGAACTTGTAGCCTGTGGCAACTATATAGATAATCACTGCAAGATATCCGCCAAAAACAACCCCGAGGAAGATCTTGTCGGATTTAGTGAGATTAAGCTTCACAGAGCCACCTCCCAAAAGCAATTGCGGCGATTTTCAGATTCATCACTCCGAGAAAACTTCCAAGAAAAAACTCGAGGGAGATGGTGGCTGCAGTTGCAAAACAGATACCGTACAGCACGTATCTTGCAATAAAGCCAGCGGGAACCCTCTTCTTTTCCCTGATTAGAGTGTGTGCATCATAGTTTAGCAGGAGCAAACCGATCATGGCAAACAATGTTCCGTAGAAGACACCCAGTTCTGACCCGCCCAGAGGTGTTAATGCAAGGACGGCGCTTTCAACCATTGCCAGGACTGCCAGTATTATCGATGCCTTGATCATCATTGTCCTTGTCTCTGTCATATCTCTCTGCCTCTTTCATCAAATATCTAATCCCATTATATATGCCTGAAAAAGCTCCAAAAAGCATGAAGAATGAAATCCAGAGTCTATTCATTCCGACGTACTTATGAAGGAGGTAACCAATACCTCCTGAGACCATTATATTAGCAATTACAATAACTGCAAACTGATAGAGCGATGAGAGAGCCGTCCAGTCGATCTTACTTCTCTTATCCTTCAACTGTGTTGGCTCTCCTTATCAACACCAGTAGTCACCTACAGAGATTTCGATATCCAGAGGAACACTCAAAGTTACAACTTCTGACATTCCCTCCTTCAAGATCTCTTTGAGTCTATCAAGCTCACTTTCGGGAGCTTCATAAACCATCTCATCGTGTACCTGAAGAATGGCAAAGCTCTCCATACTGTTTTCGTTGAGAAGCTTATAGATCTTTATCATAGCCATCTTCATTATATCTGCAGCTGTTCCTTGAATAGGAGTGTTAATGGCAATTCTCTCGCCTTCCTGAATGACGTTTCGATTCCTAGTCTTAAACTGCGGTATCTCTCGCCTTCTTCCAAACATAGTTCTGACAAAGCCCTTCTCTTTGGCCTCAGAGATGGTATTGGAAATGAAGGACCTTACCTGTGGATAGGCTTTGAAGTAATTGGAAATCATTTCCTCGGCGACATTGGAAGGGATCTTCAGCCTATTTGCAAGTCCGTAAGAAGAGATGCCGTAAATTATCGAGAAGTTCACCATTTTTCCTATTCTCCTCTGCTCTTCTGTTACATCGCTTCCCTTGACTCCATAAAGATTTGAAGCAGTGAGGCTGTGAACATCTCTCTCGTTCTTGAAGGCATCTAGCAATTGCTCATCCTGGCTAAGATGAGCGAGAATTCTGAGCTCAATCTGAGAATAGTCTGCGCTGACTATTTTCCAGCCTTTCTTCTGGGGAACAACGCACTTTCTTATTTCCTTTCCCTCGTCATCTCTTATTGGGAGATTCTGCATATTTGGATTACTGCTTGAAAGCCTTCCCGTTCCCGTTCCCGTCTGATGGTAACTTGTGTGTATTCTTCCCGTCACGCTGTTCACAAGAGCAGGAAGCGAATCGAGATATGTTCCCTTCAGCTTCTGGTACTTCCTGTAGTCAAGAAGCTTCTGAACGGCCGGGTGTTCCCCTGCGAGCTCTTCAAGAGCGTCCGCGCTTGTTGAATAAGAGCCGCTCTTGGTCTTCTTCGAAGGAGCGAGTCCCAGTCTGTCGAAAAGGACACGACCCACTTGAGAAGGAGAGTTAGGATTGAACTGCTCCCCGGTCAAAGTGAAGAGATCTTCAAGAATCTTGTCAAGAATCTTTCCGTACTTCTTTGACAGGCCGTTGAGCGAGGGAATGTCGAAGTACACTCCATTCAATTCCAGATCGGCAAGCACAGGAATCAAAGCCAACTCTATGTCTCTGAGAATCTTCTCGAGCTCCTGTTCGTATATCTTCTTTCTCAAAACACCCGAAAGCCTCAGAGAGATGTCTGCATCTTCAACAGAATAACGTGCCGCCTCTTCCAGCGGCACTTTTGAAAAATCAGTGCCCAACTGGTTCCTCTTCATAAGGTCTTCGAATTTGATCGTCTTGTATCCAAGAAACTTCAGCGCCAGTTCGTCAAGATTAAAGCGTTTTGTATCCGGAGAGAGAAGATAAGCTGCAATCATAGTATCAAACTCAGGGTCGACCGGATGAATGCCGTTTACCGACAGTACCGAATAGTCGAACTTCAGATTTTGACCGATCACTTTCGTCGCTTCGTCTTCGAGCAGCTCTTTTAGTCTCTCGAGAACCCTATCTTTGTCAGCCTGCCATTCATCTGACTTGTGAGCGATTGGTATATAGTACCCGGCCCCTTCCTCAAAAGAGACAGAAATGCCTACTATCTCGGCTGAATGAGGATCCAGCGAGGAAGTCTCGAGGTCAATCGCGAACAGAGGATTTTCGCGCATCCTGGCAAACAGCTTTTCGAGCTCCTTTTCGCTCTTCAAGAGTCTGTATCCGTCTATATCCGAAAGCGAGTCATCTGCTTCATCGATCAGACTGTACTCATTGATCATCGAGGAGAACTCCAACTTGAGCAGAACCTTACGAAGATCACTTTTTCTGTAGCCCTCGTATTTTATATCATCCAGAGTGATCTTCAAGTCTTCATCATCTAAGAGTCTGACAAGTTCCATCGACAATTCCAGCGAGTTTCGCCCGTCAATTAGCTTCTTCCTCAGTCCCGGACTTAACTGTCTTATGTTCTCGTAAATGCCGTCGATATCGCCATACTCCTTCAGGAGCTTCTGAGCAGTCTTTATTCCGATTCCCGGAACCCCGGGGATGTTGTCGGATGAATCCCCTGCAAGAGATAGAAGGGCGTGAAGCCTCTCTGGCTCGAGTTCGAACTTCGACAGCACTCTCTTCTTGTCATAAAGCTCGAGATCGGTAAGGCCTGTAACGAAACGCAAAATGCGTATCTTATCATCTACAAGCTGAAGAAGATCCTTGTCTCCCGTAATGACCAGCACTTCGTCGACGTCGTTTCTATAACGTCTTGCCGCTGTTGCAACTATATCATCGGCTTCAAGCCCGGCAATCGAAAGGAACTTGATTCCGAACGCTTCGACGAGCTCGGGAATATCCCTCAACTGTGCAACAAGAGCATCGGGCATCGCTTCTCTTGTAGCTTTGTAGGCCTCGTATGCCTTGTGACGCTTCGTCTCTTCTTTTCTGTCAAAGGCGAAGATTGCGTAGTCACCTTCCTCCATTCTCTCTTTCGTGAATTTCGAAAGCATCCTGGCCGTTCCGAAGAGAGCATTGGTCGGCTCTCCCTTCGAATTAGTGAGGGTGACATCAATTCCGTAATAACCGCGGTAGAAAATCGCGGTTCCATCGAATAAGAAAAGTCTTCCGGGCATTACTCTGCCTCCAGTTCGTCTAGCAGCTCAACTGCCCTGCGAAAATGTGGAATGACAATTGAACCTCCGACTACTAGTGCGACATTGAGCGCCTCCATAATCTCTTCACGACTTGAACCGGTTGCTTTACACTGGATTATATGATACGCAATGCAGTCATCGCACCTGAGTACTGCAGAAGCGACCAATCCCATAAGTTCTTTCGTCTTCGAATCGAGAGCCCCGTCTTTGTAAATGGCTCCATCGAGCGAGAAAAAACGCTTCGTCTCAATATTACCAGTTTCTAGAATTCTGTTATTCATTTTCTCTCGGAAACGCCTGAACTCTTCGAGTCTTCCCATAGTACCTCCCTATGATTTTAGTGAGAAAAGCTCGAGAGCGTTCTCGAAAAGCTTTACGGAACAGTCTACGGCCGGAATATTCTTCTGAGCGGCTATCTCTTCGATAACATACCCCACGTAGTATGGCTCATTCCGCTTTCCTCTTAAGGGAACCGGTGGAAGATACGGACAGTCTGTCTCGCAGAGAAGCCTCTCAAGGGGAATCTCTCTCGCAACTCTTCTTAGTTCATCGTTCTTCTTATACGTCACGGGTCCACCTATTCCCAAGAACAGGCCTAGATCGACAAACTTCCTGGCAAACTCGAGATCACCTGAAAAGGCATGAATTACTCCGTTGAAGTATCCTGTTGACTTTATTATCTCGTAGGCTTCGTTGTATGCATTGCGCACGTGAATAATTACGGGCTTTCCCAGTTTCGATGCAAGCTCTAGCTGTATTTCGAAGGCGTTGATCTGCGCATCGACTGGAGACAGGTTTCTGAAGTAGTCGAGGCCCATTTCTCCTAGAGCGATGGCCTTAGGATGAGAGAGGAGTTTTTCAAGTGTTAGCACTCCCTGTTCATCGAGTTCGCTGCTGTCGTGGGGATGGACCCCGGCGGAGAAAAAAGCGTTCTTTAAACTGCACACGGTGTCGGACGCCCTTCGAGAGTCCTCGACATTGGTTCCAACCTCTATGAGAAGAGAGATGGTGTCCTCTTCTATCTGGCCGATTATCCTTCCTCTGTCATGGTCGAACTGAGAAAAGGAAATGTGAGCGTGAGTATCTACAAGCTTCAGAGAGGTGAAATCAGGCATTGGCCAGGACATGGAAGATGTCACCATCCTTGACTATCTCCTCTTTTCCAACAACCTTAACCATGCCCCTGGACTTCGCTTCCTGCATACTCCTCACTGTCATGAAATCCTCGTATGGTATCACTTCCGCCCTTATGAAGCTTCTTTCGAGATCTGTGTGTATCTTTCCAGCCGCAGCTTTTGCAGGGGTGTTCTTCTTTATGGTCCAGGCTCTTACCTCGTCTTCGCCGACGGTCAAGAAGGAAATAAGTCCCATGTGTCGATACACGACTCTCGAAAGCCTTTCTATACCACTTTCGGAGATTCCGAGTTCCTCCATGAACATCTCCCTGTCCTCATCTGAAAGTTCCACAAGTTCTGCTTCAATCTTTCCAGAGAGTTCTATGTGCGCGAATCCACTCTCGTCTATTCTCGAGAGCAGCAAATCTCTCTCTGGATATTCACCCGAGGAGAACTGATTTTCATCGAGATTTATTGCAACGATGATAGGCTTGGCTGTGAAGAGGGCGAGCGAACCGAGCAACTTCAGGTCTTCCTCTGCAAAATCGATTTGGGAGGCAAAGCTGTTGTCTTCAAAGCCCTTTTCGATCAGGTGAAGAAGTTCTATCTCTCTTTCCTCTTCTGTTGAAAGTTTTCGTTTCTTTTTCGCTTCTTCAAGCCTTGCGAGCCGGTTTTCAACTACCTCCATATCACGAACCAGAAGCTCTGTCTCTATGGTCTCCAGCTGCTTGACAGGTGTGTAGGCTTCGGTTGGCCAGGGAACTGAGGCGTCCTTGAACGCCCTTACTACCGCGAGAACCGCTTCAGAGTTCTGTATGAACTGGAGAATTCGATTCTTTTCCTTCTGGTTGGAGGAAAGGTCGTATCCAGGAATGTCCGTAAATGAAACGGTTGCATATACAGTCTTCTTCGGATTGAAGATCTTCGAAAGCTCGTCTACTCTCCTATCGTGGACTTTAGCAACAGCTGTATGGGCCTCGTTTTTGTGACTTGAATGGGGTTCAACACCGGTTAGGAGGGTGAACAGTGTACTCTTTCCACTCAATGGCAGACCAAAAATCCCTATTTCCATAACACCGCCTCCTCTTGACATATCAATACTATCAGAATGAAATCATGTTAGAAACATCGATCGACCTGAAGGAAACTCTAGCCCCAGAACGCTGCGAGTTAGATCTGCGATCCTAAAAACGCGGAAAGAGCATAACTGATACTGCTTCAACCGCTTGGTAAATCGAACAGCTCCTCAAACAGCGCCCGTGATTCTCTTCAGAGCTTCTCTATCCAATATCTTGATCAGTTTGCCTTCCTGTCTGATTATATTCTCTCCGACAAAACCGGCGAATACTCTCGAAAGAGATGGGCGGGCAACTCCCAGAGCATCGGCAAGCTCTTCTTTAGTACTCTTCAGCTCAAACTCGTTACCCAGGTCTTCGCTTTGTCTCAGAAGGAAGTTCGCGAGCCGTTGGTTAAGCGTGTTGAGAGACAGCATCCAGATTTTCTCAGCCAGTGTGGTGAGTCTGTCCCCCATGTCTCTCAGCAGGTTTCTCAGAAAAACCTCATACTCTCTACAGAGCCAGATTATTCCATCCCTTTCAATGTACAGAACGGCGCTCTTGTCGGTTGAGACTATGTCGACCGGTATTACGTTCTTTGTGGCGAAGAGAAAGCCAGATGCAAGAATTGAGGGTGCTTCCATCGTTTCTATGGTTATTGCTTTCCCTGAGAAATCCTGCATTTGAGCTTTGGTACTACCCTGAAGAAGTATCAACATTTCATCGCAGAGAGCATTCTGTTCTTCGATCAACTCCCCTTGAAGGAAGAAGGTTACTCTGTGTCTCACACAACCAAATATCCTCTCAAGCTGTCCCACCGTTATCCCATCAAAGAGACCGCATCGACCGAGGTTGTAGATTAAAGGGTTCAAGAAACACCTCCATGAAATGTTGATTCATCTTGATTATAACCAAAGCCCTTTGCTTTTTGCGCCCTTCTCCAGTCGCCATCGACGCGAAAACTTGATTTCTTGTCCCTCAAAATAGTATTATATTAGAGTACACTTTTAAAGTACACTTTGGTATCTTCTTTTTTAGGGTTGTTACGAATGGGAGTTATAGCCATTTTCTACTGTTAATATCCATTCGTTGTACTCTTGTAAAGACATTACCGGGAGGTCGTCTTGAAGCTTTTTGTTTTCGATGTGGGAGGAGTAATAGCCGATAATACCAGCGTAGTTCCAGCTATTAGAAACTTCTTGGAGATTTCTGAACACGATTTCGTCGAAATTGCCGAGACGGAAAACCTTACTGCCTTGCAGACCGGAAGGATAACTGTTGGGGAGTTTGTTTTTTTCCTCTCCAGAAAGCTGGGCAGACCGGTTCCGGGGAATATCTGGGAGATGTTCTTCAAGCCCACCCCAATTGAAGAGACCATAGAAATAATTAAGCAGTTGCGTAAGAGATATAGAGTGATTGCCGGAACAAACACAATTGAACCACATTACGAGGTACATAGGTCAAGAGGCGATTACAACATCTTTGACAGGGTCTACGCCTCGCACATTATTGGGTTTGCGAAACCCGATAGACGATTCTATAGTCATATTCTTCATGAAGAGGATTGCGGGCCTGAGGAGGTTTTCTTCACAGATGATACGGCAAGAAATGTGAAAGCGGCGGCAGATATGGGAATTATCGCTTTTCAATTCACAGATCCATCGAGTCTACGAGAAAGACTCAAGGAGTACCTTTGAGTTAACTTCACATCGAAAGGGGTGTTTTTATGAAAAGGCTTAGCGTTATTCTTCTTGTATTGTTGATGCTCGCTGTTCCAATTTCTGCGCTCGGGAAGATCACAATCACCTGGTGGATCAACCCGTGGAGAATTGCACCTCCAGGCTTCCCGGCAGATAAGGCTCCGACGGAAGAGGACTTCCCGAAGTGGGCTGCCGAGGAGTTCATGAGACTTCATCCGGACGTTGAGGTCAAGTACGTAGTTGTCGGAAACACGGAGTATTCACAGAAAATGGCTGCGGCCATTGCGACCGGAACTCAGCCCGACATCTTCAAAGGCCCCGTTTGGGACAACAGATGGGTAGGAGCGGGACTGCTCGAGCCGATCGATGATTACATCTCTCCGGAAGACCTTGAAGACTTCTACGATCTTGCTCTCGAGACAGGTTATGTCGACGGTAAGCACTACATCTGGCCATGGAATCTCGGGACGAATGGCATGGGAACCAGCATGCTCCTCTACACTCCCGATTTCGAGAAGGCCGGCGTCGACTGGCGAAAGATAGTAGAAGAGGGCTGGACAATGGAAGAGTTTGTCGAAATCGCCAAGAAGCTTACATGGGATTCCGACGGCGACGGCAAGATTGACCATTATGCAATCAGCTTTGGCGCTAAGGACACACACAACCTTTTGAATTTCATCTATGCACATGGAGCGAAACTGACCAATGAAGATGAGACTAAGGTTACTTTCAATACTCCTGAGGCAGTTGCAGGTCTTCAGTTCCTTCTCGATCTAGTTGAAGTACACAAGGTCGCTCCCAGTGGCGTTGAAGCGATGGGAGTATATGATGTTATAGGTAACTTCCATTCTCACAGAACGAGCATCGGATTTGGCGGTCCTTACGAGATAGGCAGAATCACGCGCTACGTGAAATCCGGTCAGCTCACAGAGGCATTCTATCCGGTAATTGCCCCATTCCCTCATGTTGAAGGAAAGAAGGGTGTGTCATACGCTTCTGCCAGCGGATTTGTCGTCTTTAAGCAGAACGACAAAGCAAAGAGGGACGCCGTAATGGAGTTTGCGAAATTCCTTACAAACAAAGAGAACACAGCGCTTCTGGAAAGCCTTATGTACCTAACTGCCAGAAAGTCGGTTAATGAGATCCTTTTCCAGAACGATGATTACTTGAATGAGCAGGCCCAGACATTCGCTAGGATTATGGATGAGACCGGAATGGAGTTCTTTGGGTCTCAGAGTTTCCCGTGGTCGGAAGTCTCCAAGTTCTTCACAAGCGCCATGGAGGGAGCCTTTGGTAAGACAAAGACCGCTCAGGAGGCCCTCGATAGTTTTGTGACCGAGGCGAACCGGGCGCTCTCTTACTATTTTTGAGCAGATGAGTTGAAGGGAACAGCCCCCGCCCCTCTGAGGGCACGGGGCTGTTCCCGTTTAATGGGGTGATGGATTTGGAGCAGATTCCAGTTAAACCAATAAGACGGAAAACTACCTTGAACGACGTGTGGAAGGGTAGATCGGGATATCTCTTCATTCTTCCACATTTTGCCCTGTTTGCAGTATTCTTTCTAGTACCGGTTGGCTGGGGCATGTACCTCAGTATGTTCAATTACAACGTCTTCTCACAGACATTTATCTGGTTCGACAACTATAAACGCATTCTGAGCGATTGGCTCTTTCTGAAGTCTCTTAGAAACACTTTTGTCTACACTTTTGGTGTAGTTCCGCTATGGCTTGGAAAGGCATTGCTTGTCACAGTACTCATCTACCCGTTCAGAAAAGGCATAAGAACTTTTTTCAAAGCGGCCTTCTATCTGCCGCATGTTACTTCTGCCGTCATCATTTCAATGATCTGGCTATGGGTTTTCAATCCGAACTTCGGACTTCTGAACTATTTTATGACCGTTCTCGGGCTGGAACCTGTGGTATGGCTTGGAAGATCCTTGACGGCAATGCCATCGCTCATAGTGATGCAGGTAATAATGGGGGGAGGTTCGACTATAGTTCTTCTTTCGGCAGCGATGGCATCGATCCCCGAATACTACTTTGAGGCTGCCACACTGGAAGGCGCAGGCTCATGGACGGTCTTCAGAAAGATCACGGTGCCATTGTTGAAGCCAACTATCCTCTATGCTCTCGTTATGGGAACGATCGCGAACTTTCAGACCTTTTCGAATATCTACATCATGACAAGCGGTGGTCCAGAGTTCTCAACAACGACAATTGCCTATTTGATTTATGAGACTGCCTTCAAGAATTACAACCTGGGTCTTGCTTCAGCCATGTCAATGGTGATGTTCGCAATCCTGGTTGTACTTGGAATAATCCAGTTCAAGTGGCTGGGATCCAATGTGGAGTATTGAGGTGATCGGTTATGAAAGCAAAGACCAAGACTAATATAAAAAAGGCGATTTCTTTGGTGATTCTCGGAGTACTCGCTTCCCTCGCCTTCATTCCACTATACTGGATGGTGGCCACTGCCTTTACTCAGCCCTCTTTGACCATGAAGTTCCCTCCGGATATCATACCAAAGAATCCTACTCTCCAGAACTTCAAGGACCTTTTCGAAAGGAAGATAATATTCAGATGGACTCTGAACAGCTTCATAGTTGCGGGTACGGTAACACTTGCACAGATATTCGTCTGCGCTATGGCAGGTTATGCTCTGGCAAAGAAGAAATTCCCAGGAAGCAAAGTGATCTTCTCTATATACATTGCATCGATGATGATACCTACGCAGGTAACCCTTGTTCCTCTATACATCCTAATCTCGAAAATGGGTATGGTAGACACATATCAGGCGCTGATCTTGCCTGCGATTGCAGCTCCTTTTGGTGTTTTCCTGATGAGACAGTTTATGGTCTCTGTTCCAACCGAGATCATCGAGGCGGCGAGAATCGATGGTGCAAGCGAATTCAGGACATTCACGAAGATAATCGTGCCTATTTCAAAGCCTGCAATGGCGGTGCTGGGGATTTTCACTTTCATGGGGCAGTGGAACAGTTTCCTCTGGCCGCTGATTGTTACTAACACTTCGGAGATGAGAACTCTTCAGGCAGGGCTCTCGCTTCTTCAGGAACAGGTGCCGATGCAGTACTCCTATCTGATGGCAAGTGCTACGTACTCGGCAATTCCTATGATCATTGTCTTCCTTGCCTTCCAGAGGTACTTCCTGCAAGGTATTACAGTCGGAGCAATCAAATAGGCAGCTGGATGGGGTGTTTTCGAGGATGAAGAAGGCTTCTGAGCGGTACATGGTCTTTCCGGAGAACGTTTCAAAAGAGATGCAGCAATCGAACTTCTGGTGCGAGAAGATGACTGATCCAGATGAAGAGTGGCTGAGTGAGGATGAGATTCTTGCCTTCAACGGATCGGTTATCTCACGCGCTGAAGGTTCTGGTCGCGCTGCATTTGCCAGTAAGCTCGAAAACTTTCCTTCGAGATTTGAGTTCGATGAAGTAAGAGCGATGATCAACGATTCATTTCCCGAGCACTTCATGCAAACTCCTCTTTTTAGCAATGAAGGAGAGGATGTCCCTTCGGGAATTCGCAGAGACATCGTTGACAATGCTACTTCCATCCTTAATCAGGATATTGCTGAGAAGTTTGGCATCGTGACTCGGAGGACTCATCTGAGAGCGCTGCCCACAGATTTCATTTCCTGCGACGAGTATATCGACAATGACCGCCTCCAGTTGACTTCTGTAAGCCTTGGGACACCATTTGTAGTTCTTGCGCGCAGCAGGGATACTTCGTGGCTTTTCGTTCAAACCCCAGGTTACAGAGGCTGGCTGAAGGCAAATGATTCTGCCGTTACGGAAAGCAGACTCTCTGTACAGAACTTCTACCGGTCGAGTAACTTCCTCCTTGCAACTGGCAGCAGAGTAGAGATCGAGCCTGACCCCTTTGAACTAAATTCTTCGGGTTTGTTTCTGCAAATGGGAGACAAACTCCCTCTTGAGGATCCCGAAGAAAGCGAGAATCTCCATGCGCAAGGACCATTTGGTTGTTTCACAGTCAAGATTCCTGCAAGAGAGAGGTTGGGCTCGCTGGGTTTTCGAAAAGGCCTTGTGAGAATGAGCGAAGATGTAAGAATCGGCAACTTGAAGCTAACCGGCAGGGAGATATTAAATCAAGCCTTCAAGATGCTCGGCGAGCGTTACGGCTGGGGAGGCCTCTACAACAGGAGGGACTGTTCGAGATTCGTTCAGGATATCTTCGCCTGTTTTGGCCTCGTACTTCCCAGAGATGCTTGGGCTCAGGAAATGCTGGGATCGAAGAACAAAATTCTCTTCGAAGGCAATTCGGAAGAAAGAAAGGTTCAGTTGCGGTCCCTAAGACCCGGAAATCCACTGTATATGCCGGGCCATACGCTGATCTATCTCGGCCAGGACAACGGGAGATTCTTCGCTATTCATGATGGAGCTGGCTACAAAGATTCAAAGGGAAAGAAGATTTCAGTGCATGGAGTTTTCGTCGTGGATCTGTCCCTCCGTACAATGAACAGCGATAAGAGCTATCTGGAACTGCTTACTTCTGCACTTCAAATAGATAAGGGCTAGGGCTCTAGTAGATCAGTTTCAGGAGCATCTCGAATTTATCTATCTGTTTTTTGCTAATCAGTGGCAAACTCATAGGAAAGATGTCTTCAATGTCGTGAACAACCACTGCGAGAGATCTAGCTGTGTAATAAGGTTCTTCGGTGACTTCTCTAAACCCTTCTTGCGGCTGCATCCAGTATTCCCATGGATCGGGAAGTCTCACAAATGGACTGGACGTTTCAACTTCAAAAACATACCCTATCTGGGGAAGAAGATACCAGTCAATTACACCCTCAACTTGCATGCGAGCAAAAATATGCCTCGATTTAATAACTGCCCTGGATGTCTTGAGTTGTTCAGCTATCTCGGTGATCTTCGCAGGATCTAGATACTTTTCTTCCTCTTCCCTAATGAGACCGCTCCCAGATTTCACGGTCTCAAGTAGAGAAATCTCAGATTCATCAACTCCGAGTCTTATTCTCCGCCTATCGGGATGCTCTAGATACCACTGAATAATCAACTGGTGTCTTTCTGCCTCTTCGATAATTTCTACTGGCAAATCTTTTCCAAAGAGGAACTTTCTCTCGATTTCAAGCACTGCCTTCACACTCCAGATACAGTGTATACGATTATTCATCGGTCATCAAGTTGCGTCTTCAACGTTACTATGTTAGTATGAATCGAATCGCGAAATAATGGAGGTTTATGATGGAAGAAAGAGAAGAACTTGAAATGCATGACTGCGACGAATGTACAGATCCTGACTGTGATCATGATCATGGAGAGGATGCTGAGTTTGACAGATTTACGGTCACAGATGAAGAAGGAGTAGAACATCATTTCGACGTAATTGCCGAGCTTGAGAGCGATGGAAAGCTTTACTGGGTCGTCGAGGAGTTCTATGAAGAAGGACAGGATGTCTCGCTGGCCGGAGAAGAAGATGGGTACATTGTTTTTAGAGTTGAATACGATGACGATGAGAATCCCTACCTATATTCCGTTGAAGATGAGGAGTTCGAAGAGGTAAACAAATCCTGGGCTGAACTCGTGAAAGAGATATCGGCCGAGGACGACGAAGAAGAATAGGGGACCGGAGGTCCCCTTTTTGTTATAATCCTCTATGGAGGTGTTGACATGATTCTTGCTCTCGGCGTCTTTCTTCCAGAAGTAAGACCTGTGATGGACAGTATGCTTGTCCTCGAATCGGGCGAGATTCTTGGAAGGCACTACTGCAGAGGAGTAATAGGCAATAACGAAGTCGTGGCCTGCGGAGGGTTTGTGGGCAAAGTCGAGGCCTCAATGATCACACAAAGGATGATAGATCGATTCAGCCCAAGACTGGCAGTCCTTACTTCGGGTGCGGCTGGAATAGATGAGTCCGTAGAAATAGGTGACGTTGTAGTCGGCACTGAATTCGAGGAGTACGATACAATCTTTCCTCTCAGCGAAGGCAAGATGGTTATGAAGGCATCGGACAGTCTTCTTATGAGGTTTCTCAGAGTATATTTCAAGGCAGGAAAGTTTGGGAAGATTCTATCCGGCGATGCAGTAGTTGCAAACTCATCTATCAGAGATGAAGTACACTCCTCATATGGAGGACTTGCACTTGACATGGATTCGGCACCATTCGCAAAAGTTGCTTACGAGAACGGTTGCGGATTCATCGTCCTGAAGACTATTCTCGACAGAGCTGACGAACAGTCCAATAGAGACTTCGACAGGAACTTCGCGAATCTTTCGGGAAGGTCCGCGGATCTACTTGTAGAGATAATGAAGAATCACTATATTGATAGGGAGTGAGATCATTGGACTGCATCTTCTGCAAAATCGCCAACGGAGAAATCAAGAGCAGTTACATTGCAGAGAACGAAACTTTCGTGGCATTTGACGACATCAATCCTTTGGCTCCGGCCCATATTCTAATCGTTCCAAGAAGGCATATCGCGAAACTCGAAGAGCTTGCAGAATGTGACGGAGTAGCCGTCAAGAGTCTGTTCTCACTGGTGAATGAGATCGTCGAGTCAAAAGGAATAAAAAACAGCGGATACAGGCTCATAGTCAATCAAGGCAGCGATTCCGGTCAGGAAGTTGAGCATCTCCACTTCCATATACTCGGAGGAAGAAAGCTGGGCAGACTTGGATGAGAGGAGACTTTCGGCACTATTATACGGACCAGACGGAAGCTCCGGAAAGAGTTAAAACCGCCACCTTCAGGCTGAAGAACGGTCATTCGTATTCCTTTAAGAGTCCGGATGGTGTCTTTGCCTTCGGAAAAGCCGATAGGGCTTCTCTTATACTGATTGAAAACTGCGTTTTGGACGGCCAAGAGAATCTTCTGGATTTGGGCTGTGGCTACGGGCCAATAGGAATAACCCTAAAACTTGAAAACCCCGACGTAAAGCTTTTCATGAGTGACACTAATACCAGGGCGGTGACTTTTTCGAAGATCAATGCGAGGGACTTCAATCTGCTGGCTGACATCCGCAAAGGCGATCTCTATGATCCATGGGAGGGTTTTCGATTCGATTCGATTCTCTCTAATCCACCCATGGCTGCGGGCAAAGCGGTTTGGGAAAAGTTGATTTGTGAAGCGCCGAAATTCTTAACCGAAAATGGAAGACTTCAGATAGTCGCCTATCATAATAAGGGCGGGTCGAGACTTGAAGGGATAATGAAAACGACTTTCGGAAATGTTATTACTACGACGAAATCAGGCGGTATAAGAGTCTATGTCTCGAGAAAGCTGTGATATTCTTCTGTCTCTTGAAGCTGTAACCGTGCATGCCGATGGAAGAAAGATCCTGGAAAGCTTTTCTCTCGATGTTTCAAAGGCAGAAAGCGTAGCGCTTCTTGGACGAAATGGTTCGGGGAAGACAACCCTTCTTAGAACGATTGCCGGCCTGAAAAGATTCAGTTCTGGGGAGATTACTCTAGATGGCGGAATCGGAATGGTCTTTCAGAATCCCGAGTCTGCACTTTTTGGCGCGACCGTGGAAGAGAATCTTGCCTTTCCGCTTCAATCTCTGCAACTGGACAGGAACAGAATTTTCGAAAGAATCCAGCAATCTGCCAGGAAATTCGGCTTAACGGAGATTTTGGATCGAGACATTCTTACGCTTTCGGGTGGGCAGCGTCAGCTCGTATCCATTGCTGCCGCCTTGATTTCGGAACCATCTATTCTGCTGCTTGATGAACCTCTTTCTATGATGGATAGGCAAGATAGAGAGAGTATACTACAAACGGTTTCGGAAATTGTCGGTTCCGAGACTTCTGTACTATTCGCAACTAATAGGTTCTCTGAAGTAGTGGGCTTTGATCGCTTCGTGATAATCGGAAACAGGAGAAAGCTCTTCGACGGGGGTATTGAAGAACTCAAGAGGACTCCTTCGGTATTCTATGAAGCCGGGATGTCGGTTCCTTTTGAGATAGTCCAGTCATGCTGAAGGTTCGTAAAGCATCATTCGCCTATAGGGGACCGGGCAAGGACGCGAGGATTCCGGCTCTTGAGAAGATTTCGTTTGATTTGAAGCGGGGAGACTTCGTGATACTTACTGGAAGGACCGGTGCCGGTAAGACTACACTTCTCCAGCTTCTCTGCGGTCTCATCGAACCCGATGAAGGAACAATTGATTGCGAATCCCGCGACCTCTCTTCGATCTCCTCGATGATCTTCCAGTATCCCGAGGATTGTTTTTTCAACGCCACGGTGAAAGAGGAGATAGAGTTCGGTATCAGGAGATCGGGAAGAAATGCTTCCAGACGTCTGGAAGAAATAGTCGAATCGATAGGATTTGATCTTGCCGAGTTCGGAACGAGGAGACCTCTATCTCTTTCCGGCGGCGAACAGAGACTTGTCGCAATCGCCTCGATAATCGCGCTCGATCGAGAGATCATCTTGTTGGATGAACCGACATCCGGCCTAGATGAAAAGGCGGTCGCAACCGTACGGCAGATTTTGAACGTAGAAAAGAGTGAAAACAAGACGGTCGTAGTGGCGACCCACTGGCCGGCAGAGTTTATGGACTTAGCGACACATGTTATGAATCTCAAAGATGGAAGAATTGACTTTTTTGTTACTGTTGCTGACTATGTTGACCTTAATCTTCATCGGGAGCGACTTGAAGAGAAGGAGCGGTATCTGCTAAACTACTACAAACTTTTCCGCCGCTTCCCTCAAAGCGAAGAAGAGTTGATTCTATTCATTAGGAGAGATAAGAGATGTTGAATATTTCTGTCATTGTCAATACCGTCGCTGTAATCATCGGATCATTGTTAGGACTCTTCGGTGGAAAACTTCTGAAGGAGCGCTATAGAAAGGTCTTTTTTCAAGTAATAGGACTCCTGACAATGGGTCTGGGAATTAGCATGTTTCTCGATACCAACAGCGTCCTCGTCGTGCTCGGTAGTCTTATTGTCGGAGGGGCTATAGGAGAATTCTTTGATATTGAGGAGAAGATAGGGAGACTTGTGGGCAAGAGAAGCGAAGATGCAAACTTCGTCAAGGGATTCATAACTGCTTCGGTTCTCTTCGTTGCAGGCCCGGTGACGGTTATCGGATCGCTACGTGCAGGTCTCTCGGGAGAGAATGAGCTTATTTACATCAAATCCCTTATGGACGGAATATCATCTGTAATGCTTGCCGCGACTCTCGGGAAGGGTGTGCTCCTCTCTGCAGCAGCAGTATACCTTGTACAGGGAGGGCTAGTATCTCTTGCAGGTGTTCTTTCCTTTCTACAGACCCCTCAATACATGGGAGATTTCTCCGGTGTTGGGGGACTAATGCTTCTCGGGCTGGGAATCAGACTGCTTGAAATAAAAGAAATCAAGGTCGGAAACTTTCTTCCGGCCCTGATTCTGTCACCGATATTTACTTGGGTCTCTATGCTCTTTACCTGAAGGCTTCCATCTCAGCAGAAATATCAATCTGCTTTCTCTCATTTGCCAGAACGATCTTCTTTTTGAGAACAGGATGGAGTTCGTGGTACGTCTCCTTTTCGTTCAAGTACAAAACTCCCATAGGAATCTTCTCGCCCCATTCTAGGGCCTTCTTTAAGGCGTTTGGCTTATCGGTCGGATCGTAGTTGCCGTTCTCTTCACTCACGTCGTAAAGCCTTTCCTTGTAAAACTTGAGCGTATTCACTTTGTTGAAAGTCACACAGGGCTGCATTATATCGACCACGGAAAAACCTTTGTGATTGATCGCAGCAGAAACGACCTTGAAGAAGTGTTCCTTGTCACCAGTAAAAGTTCTGCCTACGAAGGCGGCGTCCATCGTTATCGCCAGCGCGAGAGGATTCAACGGCTCGTTTATAACACCCTGCAGCTGAGAACTTGTCTTCTGGCCTTTACCGGTAGTCGGAGATCCCTGTCCCTTTGTGAGGCCATAAATCTGGTTGTCATGGATCAGAACAGTAACGTCGAAATTCCTTCGAATTCCATGAATGAAATGATTCCCGCCCTCACCGTACATGTCTCCGTCTCCAGACTCGGCAATAACTGTGAGTTCCGGATTCACTGCCTTTATTGCAAAGGCAACTGGAAGGCTTCTTCCATGCAGTCCGTTGAAGAAACTAATATCCAAATAGTGAGGCATCTTGGCGGCTTGCCCTATTCCGGTTACCATCACAAAATGAGACTTATCTACTCCCATCTCCTCGAGAGTGCTCGCGAGATTCATTCTGAGGGGGAAGTTCCCGCATCCGGGACACCATGCCGGGTCAACTTCTCTCAAAAAACTCATATTATCCCCTCCTCTTTGAGCGTCTTCTCTATCCAGTTTGCGCTGATCGGACGGCCGTCGTATCTACCTATGTGCTCAATAGGGAGACCGGTCTTCGACCTCAGTAAACTGGCAAACTGCCCATTGAAGTTCCCTTCGACGGAAACAAGTCTCTTCCCTTCCAGTTCTTCCTTAATCTCGGGATCGATTGGAAAGACTTCGGTGTAGTGGACGTAACCAATATCCTTTCTGCCAACAGCAAACTCGTCGATAGCTCCCCAGCTATCGCCCCAACTTATTAGAATCAAGGGGGCATCGAGATTGAACTTGGCGGGAGCAGCAAGTTCACCGAGCAGAGCATCAATCTTTCTCATTCTCTTCTCAACCATCTTCTTCCTTATATTGAGGTCCTCGGTTATGAATCCATATTCATCATGTTCATCGGAGTCTACCCTAACCAAAGCCTTACCTCCGGGGACTGCTCTTGGAGAGATGCCGTCATCGGTAATCTGAAATCTTCGGTATCCTTCGTCTCCTTCAACAATGAACCTCTCGAGCAACTCGTCTTTGTGTATAGGTGCTTCTACAGTTGCCGAGGAGTCTACGAGCGATTCGGTTAGTAGAATGATCGCAGGAATCTGATATTTGTCGGCAATGAAGAACGCCTTTTCAGTTAACTCGAAGGCGTCTTTGGGGGTTCTTGGTGCGACAACGTACTTCGGAAATTCGCCATGTCCGGCGTTTACGACAAAGAGGAGGTCTTCTTGAGCCGTTCTCGTCGGCAGACCAGTTGCCGGAGCCGGACGCTGAGCATCGACTATGACCAGAGGAGTCTCAGTCATCGCGGCAAGTGAGACACCTTCTTGCATGAGCGCAAAACCGCCTCCTGAAGTCGTGACAAGAGAACGAGCTCCCGCGAATGCGCCACCGATAACCATATTCACTGCAGCAATCTCATCTTCGGCCTGTTCAACAACAATTCCGTGCTTCTCAGCGTTTGCGGCAAGGAATGTCATGACTCCCGTACCTGGTGTCATGGGATATGCAGCGAGGAATCTGCAGCCGGCAGCTATCGCTCCCAAACCTGTGCCTTCAGTTCCGTTCATCAGAAAGTAGTCGTGCTTCTGGACGTCAAAATCGGGTACCTCTATCGACAGAGGAAGATCGTAACCTTTCTTCAACGCTTCGAGATTTGGTTTGATTACCTCTTCCTTTCCGGAGAAGACCTCTTCGATGAGTCGAGAAGAAATCTCCTTTTTTACTTTGAATAGGCTGAGGATAGCACCCAGCGCAACAACATTCTGAGCTCTTGGTTCCCCGGCCTCTTTGGCGATCGATTTGAAGGGAAAGTCTTTCACATTGAGCCTGAAATCGACATCCTCCTGAGTTACACGATCTGAGTCGGAATCGAACACAAGAGTTGTCCCATCGTGGAAGTACTCGAGCTGTGAAAGCGTAGTATTCTTGCTAAGAGAAACTATTAGATCGAACTCCTGCCGCATCGAGTGAAGAGGAGACTCCGAGATCCGAATTCTGTAGACGTACTCTCCGCCCCTTATTCTTGAGTGGTAACTTTTGTCTGTGAAGATGCAGTAGCCATTTCTGAAGAGACTTAGTGCAAGCATATCGCCAATTGTATTCAACCCCTGCCCGGCTTCGCCGGAAAGGGCTATCACATAATCTTTCACAATAACACCCCCGTTGAGGTAAAGAAAAGCGGGAGTGATTCTCCCGCCTCATCTCAGTCGACTGGTTCGAAGTCGTCTTTGCTAGCTCCGCAAAGCGGACAAACCCAATCCTCTGGAACATCCTCAAAAGTGGTCCCGGGATCTACGCCGTTATCGGGGTCTCCAATTTCGGGATCGTAAATATAACCGCAGATAGTGCATCTGTACTTCATCGTGCCAACCTCCTTAATCAGAAATCAACTCTCTTACTGCTCTCCCAGAGACCATGTATATTGCAGTAAGAGGTGGCGATTAGAGAACCTGACTTCTCCAGTTTCACATTGAAAACTGCCTTGGGCTGTGTTGTTACAGGAGTGAACTCGATGTGACCCAGATGAATCAGAAACTGGCCATCATCATAGATTGCGTACAGATCGAACCATTTGATGTGATGCTCGATAGTGTTTGGGTGAGAAATCTCTTTGCCCACCGTGATCTCTACATTGAATGCTTCACCCGGCTTAATAGCTTCAGGAATGTCAATAACCGGCACGTGTTTTTCGCTTTTCCAGTCGGCGCTTTTAACATACTCACCAATTTGCATTTTATCCCCTCCTCGCATGATAATCTATATAAGGAATCGATAGCAATCATTGCAGAACTGCTCTATACAACAACTATAGAAATCACAGCAATTATACCATATCACTAAGAACGGAAGTCTATTTTGAATGCTTACAAATTCCGCCGGAACAAGGAACCGAAGTATGAAAGTCTATCAGTGCATATTCGCTGAATATTTTTCGTCCCCTCTGATAGAATAGGTTTAAAGTGAGCTGGAGGGGTGTGTTTGACTAGACACGAAGTTGTCAGAGAATACATCGGGGAAGCTTCCGTAGAAGCAGTCCTCTTGACAAGAAACTCGAATATTCAGTGGTTCTTCAAAGGCGAGGTTGATCCGAGAATAGACACCTCTTCTGACTTCGGAGCCTTCTGGCTTTTAGTCACGGAATCGATGGTAGTTGCACTTAGTCCAAGTTACGATGCTGAAAGAATCAAGGACGAGATTCTTCCGGCGGGGATTGAGATACTTGCTATCGACGAATATAAAAACTACAGGGAGACAATAAGCAAAATATGTGAAAAGTTCAGAAAGACTGCAGTAGATTGCGAACTTTTCCTCTCCTGTTCAAACTATGTTCCTTTGGACAAATCCTTCTATGAGAAAATGCAGATTCTCGACGATCGAGAGATATTGCGTCTGAGAGTAGTTGGAAAACTTACTGAGAATATCTTGTGCGAGTTTGCACCTGAACTGCAGCCCGGTATGGCGGAGCTGGAAATCGAAAAAGTATTGAGGGCTATCTTTATCGAGTCAGGACTTGAAGCTCCAACTCTGTGCGTAGCTTCCGATGAGAGAATTGCAAAGTCTCCTTATCCGGTTTCAACAGCAAAAAAGATAGACCGCTATTTGATGCTCAGGGCGACAATAAGGAAGCAAGGACTTTCCGTTTCTCTCAGCAGATACTTCCACTTTGGAGCCGTTCCTCACGCAATTGAAGAAAAGCACGAGAGAGCCTCCGGCGTTGCCGCCAAGGCTGCTGTTGCGATAATGAGGGCAAAGAGCATGGGCGAAGTATACGAAGAGATTAGAAACGCATATATTGCTCTTAATGCGGTAGATGAGATAACACACTTCAGCCCCGGGGGAAGCATAGGTTACATTCAGAAAAGATTTTCATTTGCTCCGAACTCATCTATTGAGATGAGATCTCCTGCCAGCTATGTCCTTTGTCCAAGGATAGGCGGTCTGTTCAGTGAAGACACCGTACTTCTTAATCCTGACGGCACGGCCGAGTTTGTAACACTCGGAGAAGACTTCCCGAAGGTAAAAGTCAGGTTCGAAAGCTTCCGGGTTCATAGACCGTGGGTAATGATCATATAATTCATCGCATGAGTCAACCTATCCCCAAACCCTCTGTGTAAGATTGCCCGCCAAAGAAGCTTATGAGCTGGAAGAACCGCTTTTCGCTTTTAAGAGCCGCTATACGCTTAAGATCAAGGACCCGCTGAACGCTGTTCAAAACAACGTTGTCCGTCAACGGTCCGCCGTTTTCCGACCAAGAAGAGCATTTCAAGAGACTTATAGAGTTTATTGGCTCTTGTTCTTATAACTCACAACTTGCATCTTGGAACTTGCAACTGTTTCAAAGATCGAGATCCTGGCCTGAACATTGCCAGGATGACCTGAAGCAAGAAAGGACAGTCATCCCGTGATGCACCTGCACGGGATCTCGCCCTGAAGATCCGCTATACGCTTAAAAACGGTGAACCCGCTGAACGCTGTGAAGAGCCGCTATACGCTTAAGATCAAGGACCCGCTGAATGCTGTTCAAAACAACGTTGTCCGTCAACGGTCCGCCGTCCTCCGACCAAGAAGAGCATTTCAAGAGACTTATAGAGTTTATTGGCTCTTGTTCTTATAACTCACAACTTGCATCTTGGAACTTGCAACTGTTTCAAAGATCGAGATCCTGGCCTGAACATTGCCAGGATGACCTGAAGCAAGAAAGGACAGTCATCCCGTAGAGCCTGCCCTGATGTGCACCTGTTCAGGGTACCTGCACGGGATCTCGCCCTGAAGATCCGCTATACGCTTAAAAACAACGTTGTCCGTCAACGGTCTGCCGTCCTCCGAGAAGACCAAGTCCGCTGAACGCTTAAAAGCGGTGAACCCGCTGAACGCTGTGAAGAGCCGCTATACGCTTAAGATCAAGGACCCGCTGAACGTTGTTCAAAACAACGTTGTCTGTCAACGGTCAACCGTCCTCCGAGAAGACCAAGACCGCTGAACGCTGCGAAGAGCCGCTATACGCTTAAGATCAAGGACCCGCTGAACGCTGTTTAGAGCCGACTTTGTTGAAATCAAACCAGAGAACCTTTTTCTTAAGGAAAGAGCACTGTCGAGACGTTCGCTGCGCTCACGAGAAGGCGAGAACTCCCTCTCTCCTGTTTCTCGTCCTCTCTCCTCATCTCGTGCTCTCCAAGCTCTTCTTTGAAACAGACACCCTCCGCCACTTCGTGGTTCTCCTCCCTCAAGGGAGGACCTAAGATCATCATCCAAAGAGCTTGATAGGTCTTGAAGCTCTGCTCGGAGAACGGTGAACCGATAACGGATAACCTTTCTTATTCAACTTGCATCATGGAACTTGCAACTGATGCGTTTCTCGGAGGACGGTGGACCGTTGACGGTTGACCTGAGAGGCCTGCTGCGAAGCGTCATCACTTCCCCGGACGTTTCTCCGGGCATCACTTCCTCGCGCTAGCGAGCCTCACTTCCGGCGATGCTCTTCGCCGCATCACTTCCCCGGATGTTCTTTCGGGCCTCGCCTCCTGCCGAAGGCAGCAATGCGACCCGGTGTGATCTTCGCCAGCCTTGTGTGCGTCGATGTTCCTCGGCGCCTTGCATCCCTTTACTATCTGTGTACAGAAAATGAAACGAAAGAGTTTGGGATAGTGCCACATACGCGGTGCTTTCAATGATAAACTCTCAAGTGAATCAGCTGATTTTGATCTGGCGGGAGAGTCAATGGACGACTACCTGGGTTATAACAAACCGGAATACAGAAGAACTAGAAGACGTGCGATCTTCGAGGGGTCGTTCTTCAACATGGCCTTTCTGGTTACTCAAGGCTTCATAGTAACCGGTCTAGCTCTTGAATACGGCGCTTCTGAGATGCTAATCGCCATAATTGGAGTTCTCCCTACGCTTGCTCAACTAGTTCAGCTGCTTGCGCCATTCGTGATGAAGTTTTTCAAGGACAGGAAAAAGGCGATGCTTTTCAGCGCACTTATCGGGAGGATACCACTTGCCTTTATTCCCGTTACACTTGCCCTGGGGATCAAATCGCAATCGCTGCTGCTGATTCTCCTTTCTTCAGTTGCGTTTGGTAACTCTCTTGTGGGCACTTTCTGGGCTTCGATAATGGGAGACGTCATCGATCCCGAAAAGACAGGCAAATATTTTGGTAGACGTAATCTGATTCTCTCTCTGGGCACAATGCTTATCACTCCATTGTACTCGTTTATACTGGACCGTTATACGGGTTCTTTGGGATTTGTCATTGTAACTTCTATGGCAAGTGTATTTGCAGTAATAACGATTGTTCTTCTCAAGAGCTACTATGCTCCTCCAGTGAAGACGTTTGGCCAGGGAAGAGTATTCAAGGAAGTTTTTGCCAATCTCAAATTCAGGCAGTACTTGAAGTTTGCTGTAGTATGGAATTTTGCTATTACTATCTCCGGACCTTTCTACGCCTACCACCAGCTTGTGAACCTCGAGATCAGCTACTCGTATCTGAGTGTTATGAGTATAGTCGCCTCACTTGCCTCCATGATGATGTACGTTGTTTGGGGCAAGATATCCGACCAGATAGGACACCAGTCGGTTGCGGAGTTTGGAGTACTTGGAGCAACGATTCTCGCTCTTATGTGGATTTTTGTCACCCCTCAGACGGCTGCTATACTAATACCTGTCGATGCCGTAGTAACGGGAGTTGTTTGGAGTGCAATTAACCTGTGTGTCTTCACCATGATGATGGGGATGATCAGGGGTCACTCGGTGGAATCCTATGTGGCCGTTCAGGCATTCTTGAATGGTCTGGGTGCTTTGGCCGGCTCTCTCCTAGGAGGTTTTGTCGCTTCGTACTTGAAGGGAAAGAGTATGACGATACTGGGAGTAGACTTCTACGGCATTCAGGTGATCTTCCTGCTGGGCTCCTTCTTCAGGTTCATGGCGTTTCTTCTTCTCAAGAGAGTGCAGACGACAAAGATTAAGACTGTACCTCAGGTCTTCTTCAACGTCATGTCTACTGTGGGAAGAAGAATGGCTACGAGACCATATGAATTCCCCATGCTTCAACTCAGGCCTAAAAAGAGAAGACCTGAGGACGAGCCTTTGAAGCTCGACCTGCCTGCCTCTCTGGAGGATACAAGCGACATCGAAGAGAACACTTCCGAAGAACCCAAAGACGGCGCTGACCAGGAAAAGAGATCAGACTCCTAAGCGATATCTCCAAGCTCGTACTGCAGTCTGTGGAGATCCGAGTATATTCCTCCCTTTGAGAGGAGCTCATCGTGAGTTCCCGACTCTACAAGCATACCTTTATGAATCACCATTATTCTGTCTGCATTTCTTATGGTGGAGAGCCTGTGAGCGATCGTGATCATTGTCTTCTCTTTTGAAATTCTCTCCATAGCCTTCTGAATTAGAGCCTCTGTCTCTGTGTCGACATTCGCAGTCGCCTCGTCGAGAACAAGAATATCCGTATTGAAGGCAACGGCCCTGGCAAGCGCAATCAGCTGTCGCTCTCCGGCAGACAATGTGCCCCCTCTTTCAAGGATTACTGAATCGTATTTATCTGGAAGGCGATCAATGAAGTGATGAGCATAGACGTACTTTGCAGCCTCTATAGCCTTCTCCCTCGAAATCGTCTCGTCGAAGAGACGAATATTATCGAGAATACTTCCTGAGAAGAGGAAGACATCCTGTAGTACAACTCCAACCTTCTTACGTAAACTCTGGAGATTGTAGTCGTAGATGTTCTTGCCATCTATCCTTATCTGGCCGGCCTGAATCTTATACAGTCCGGTGAGAATGCTGATGATCGAGGTCTTGCCGGCTCCAGTTTCGCCGACGAAGGCGATCTTCTCCTTCGGTTTCACCCCAAAGCTGATGTCCTTCAACACTTTGTGCTCACCGTCATACGCGAAGGTCACATTTTCAAACTCAACGCTTCCTTCGAGCGCCTTCGTGGCAGCCTTATCGGGATTGTATGTCTCTTCGTTCTCGTCCATCAGCTTAAAGATCTTCTCGGCCGAGGCAAGCGCATTCTGTACAATGTCGTACTTTTCTGCGATGTCATGCAGCGGTCGGAAGAACATATCGATGTACGAAATGAAGGCAACAAGCACTCCGAAGGCCAGCGTGTTTCCCAGAATGCTTTTTACGCCAAACCAGATAACGATAGCTATGGTCACATAATAAAGAAGATCCAACAGCGGTCTGAAAATGGCAAATACCCAGAGCTGTTCCATAAGGCTCTTTAGGTGGCTCTTGTTAACCGAATCGAACTCGCTCTTCTTCCTAACTTCCTGATTGAAGACCTGGGTGATAGACATGCCGGAGATATGCTCGGCAAGGAAGGCGTTGATTATCGCAAGGCGCGTTCTCACCTTTCTATAGGCTATCCTGTCGAAGTAACGGAAAACGAAGATCGCTCCCGCAATGATCGGAAGAATGGCCACTGTGATCAATCCCAGGTAAGTAGATAGGTTAAGCATTATTATGATGATTCCTCCCAGCAGGAGGACGTCTTTCACCATCGACGTAATGACGCTTGTAAAGAACTCGGCAAGATTCTGCGTGTCGTTAGCAACCCTAGTCGCCAATCTTCCGCTGGGATTCGTGTCAAAAAACCTCATCGGCACTCTCAGAAGATGCCGGAAGAGGTCCACCCTGATACCATGAGTTATCTTCTGTCCCATGTAGGATGTTGCATAGACCTGCCCGTAATTGACGAAGAAAAGCGAAACGAGGATCAGGATCATGAAGATTGCTATCTGACCTATCCCGTTAAGGTCTTGCACCCTCAAGTCTCTGAGTTGTTCTTCGGTTATCGGATAACTTGTCGTACCGTCGGTCACACTGTAGAGACCCGACTCATCCTGTTGGAGATAGAAAACTCCTTCATCGGATTCAGCGAAGCTAAAGGAACCGTTTTCTTCAACCACGACCAGCGAATACTGATTGTCCATGTAGTTGTCTATTGCTCTTCTCATCAGGAGTGGTGGAAGGAGATCAAGCACCGAAGAGGCTCCGATCAAAATCAAACTGAGAATCAGAATAGCGACATAGGGCTTCGTATACTTCCACAGCCTGAAGACGACTCGCCAGTCTTCAACCTTAAGTTTCTCTTCTACTTCGCTGTATACGTTTTCGGCCATGCTATTCCTCCTCGAGCTTTTCTTCTAACATCTGTCTCTCGTACATCCTCTGGTAAAGGCCTCCGCCCTGAACTAGATCGGAGTGTACGCCCCTCTCGACTACCTTGCCTTCATGGAGCACATAAATCTCGTCGGAATCCACCACGGCCTTTAACCTGTGAGAGATGACGATTATCGATCTGGTGTCCTCGGAGTCCTTCAAGGATTTTAGAATCTCCGTTTCAGTCTCGGTATCGACGGCCGAAAGGCAATCATCGAGCACAACGAGCGGTGCCTCCTTTATGAGTGCCCTCGCTATAGAAATCCTCTGTTTCTGACCTCCCGAAAGGGTCACGCCTCTCTCACCCACAATGGTTTTGTACCCATTGCTGAAGCCTTCGATATCCTCATGAATCGAGGCGATGCTCGCGTACTTTTTAACTTCTTCGTCGGATATTCCCATGTCTCCGAAACGAATGTTGTTTCCAACGGTCTCGGAGAAGAGAAAGGTCTCCTGCGGAACGTAAGCAACATTTTCTCTTATCGCCTTAGGTTCCAGTTTATTTATATCCACTCCATCTATGAACAGCATCCCTTCGTCAACGGGGTACAGCCTGGCGATCAATTTTGCAATCGTCGACTTTCCCGAGCCAGTGGTTCCGACGATGGCTATCTTAGAGCCGGGTCTGACTTCGAAATCAATGTTTTCAAGGGCAGGTCTGCTTCCGGTCGGGTAGGTGAAGGTGAGGTTCTTCATGACTATATGACCTTCAAATTCGTCGATTTTTACAGGGTCATCGGTAGTTATGTTGTTATCTTCTTCAAGGACTTCCATAAGCCTTCTGTAAGAGGCGCGTCCTCTCTGGATGATGTTGATCACCCAGCCAAAGGCCGTCATCGGCCAGATCAGCATTCCCAGGTACGAAGTGAACGTGATGTACTCTCCTAGAGTTATCTGACCCAGTATTACCATGCGTCCTCCAAACAATGTCGCCAGCACAGTACCAAGCATAGAGAGAGTTTGAATCAACGGGAAGAACATTCCCCAGACCCTTACAAGAGCCATGTTCTTCTCTACATACATATCTGACTTATCGGAGAGTGTTCCATTTCTAAGGTCCTCGATTCCGTAACTCTTTATAAGCCGGACTCCTGAGATGGACTCTTCAATTGTATCTGTAAGATCGGAAAAGGATGCCTGGACCATTTTGAATCTCTTGTGAATCATCTTTCCAAAGAAGGTTGAAACGATAGCCAGCGCCGGAAGCGGAGCGATTGAGATCCATGTCAGATTCCAGTTCGTGAAAAGCCCCATTGCAAAGATCGTTACAGTTACGAGAAAGACGGCATCTATGATCATGACAATCGCAGGACCCATAGCCATTCTTACGGCATTCACGTCGTTCGTAAATCTGGCCATAAGATCGCCGACCCTCGTCCTGTCATAGAAGGTTGGTGGAAGCGTCAGAAGCTTCTCGAAGAGAGTCTTTCGAGTGTAGTACTCGAATTTTCTTGCCGCCCCCATTATGAAGACCCGCCAGAACAATCTCGTTATAAAAAGTCCGAAGGCAACCCCGATAACGGCAAATATAAGCAGTCTGACAAAACCTAGGTCCTGGGCACCACCTCTGATTTCATCTACTATCAATCCAATCACTCTTGGAGTAATCAACATTAGTAAATCGACAAGAATAAGAAAAATAGCGCCATAAAGGTACCTTGGCCAGTTGTGTTTCAGGAAGTCTCTTATCAAAACAATCGCCTCACTAGTCCGGTAAACTAACTTAATATGATACACCATTTCGAGAGAGAACTCGTGATTGGTTCATTAAATATGGATTCTGAGTCTCTTCCTTTCCAATGTATAATAATATCATCAAATTCTTCATACAACTTTGGAGAAATCTGGGGGAAGAGAAATGAGGAGAGCGCTTCTAGTTTTCTCGGTAGTTCTACTTGCGGTCACTGCTGTCTCGGTCGCTGTGGTTTTTTCTGGCGGTGGAGGTAGAGGTGCTTACGAAATCGGTGTTTACGGAGCCATGCTTGATCTCGGTTTGGAAATCGATGCCATTTACGGCTCCTCTGTCGGAGCAATCAACGCGGCCGGTCTTATCAGTGAGGGCTTTGAGGCTGCGAGAGATGTGTGGTGCAGCATAGATTACCAAGAGCTTATGAATGCCTCTCCTCATTTGTACGAACTGATCCAGGGAAATCTCCTGGGCCTCGATGCGATGGAGCTAGCTTCGGCAATGAGAACTCTCACCTCCGAAAATGGAATAGACATAGAACCCATGAGAACCAAGATGAAAGAAATGATCGTTGAGGAAAAGGTGAGAGCAAGCAATATAGAACTTGGAATCGTTCTCTACTCTCTCAGTGGCTTGCGACCTTACGCAATGTACAAAGACCTCATCCCGGAGGGAAAACTGGTCGATTTTGTTCTGGCAAGCGCGAACTTTCCCGCCTTCGCGCGTGAAGAGATAAACGGAGAGGTTTTCATAGACGGAGGCGTCTATTCTAACTTACCTCTTTTCATGGCAAAGGAGAGAGGCCACGAAGAGGTTGTCGCAGTCGACCTTATTGGAATCTACTTTGGAGAAGCTCTCGCTTTTATAAACATCTTCACCGATGGAATGAAGGTCACGTTGATAGAACCTTCAGAGCAATTTGGGACAGTAATGACCTTTGATCCTGAGGTCTCGAAGAAGTATCTTATTTGCGGTTATCTCGATACAATGAAGAAGTTCGGTGTTCTGCGGGGTGATAGCTATTTCATTCTAGGAGATGAGGATCCCTTGAGAGCCCATTTTCTTTCACTAGAAGAAGAATCGAGAATTGAGGCGCTAAGACTTCTGGGGCTTGTAGGTGTCGAAGGCGAGACGGCAGAATACCACTACTACCGGGAATTCATTCCCTGGCTGGAAAGCATTGTGAAGCAGCCCTACTCGAGAACCTGTCATCTCGTTACCGGAATGCTCGAAGAGATGGCTGCCTTTCTCCAGATCGATAGACTGGCTCCCTACTCGCCATCAACTCTAATGTACGAAGTCATTACGGCGTTCAGCGCAGATAACTTTCAGAGCGAAAGGGATCTCACGTACCTGACCAGATACAAGAAACTCTTTGTTTTTCTCGAATTCATAGACGATCGGAAGCCCTGCACATCGGAACTTTCCAACGAGTTTAGATCCTTTGCAGAAGAGTTTCAGGAGTCTGTTGGACTTTTGGAACAAACTTGCTCGCAGCAATCCCGTATATCTCACTGAGTGAAAGCGGTCTCTTCAGCAGACTCTTTCCGTAGACTATGTAATGTTTGTACTCCTGGCCTCCGGCGCGCCGGGCATTTGCGATCATCCTGGCGTTCATTGAGCTGATGGATGATCCTTCGATCTCTTTGAAACCCATATTCTGGATATTTCTGTACGCTCTCAAGAACATGGCCGAAGGCACGCCCTTGTTTCTGAAATCGGGAACGACAAAGAGTATCGCCGCCCTCACCCGTTCAAGAGACTTTCTCTTACTAAGCAGCTTGTACCACCCAAAGGGAAATAGCTTGCCGTCAATCTCGCGAATGAGCGGGCTGAAATCCGGCAGCGCAACAAAGTACCCTATTGGCCTTTCTCCTGATCTCGCGATGATTACCATTCTCTGATCGGCTACCGTCCTGAGTGTCTTGGCCATATCACACAGTTCTTCATATGTGGGAGGAAGAACATCCTCTTCCCACTTCGGAATAGCTTCTTCCATGATCTTCTGAAGATCCGCGGCGACATCCTTTAGCCGCTTGAAATTGGCCTCTTCAACGCGGAACCCGTAGCGATCCATTGCGATCTCGGTAAACTTTATCTCGCGCTCGGATATGACTTGCTCAAGATCGTATCTGAAGGCAAGATATTTCAAGTAAATATCGAAGTCTTCAAAAAAGTCAACATAGTAGGGGGGATTGTAAGGCATCATAACGGCGGGCGGATCTTCGAAGTTATCTATCAGTAGCCCTCTATAATCGTCGCCGTTAGTAGGGGAAACAGGTCCCTTCAGATACTTCATGCCCTTGCTCTTTGCCCAGCTTTCGGCAGTCCTAAGCAAGGCGTCGGCAACGGCCCTATCGTTTACCGACTCAAAGAGCGTGAAGTATGCATGCTCGACAGATTTCGCACTATTCATTACCTCTTCGATGCCCACTGCGATCCTTCCTTTAACGATATTTCCTTCTTTGGCAAGGAAGAAATCGTGTGGACCGTTGGCAAGGAGCTGTGAGCTTTTGCTCTTCAATACCGCCTTAATCTCGTGGCTTAGGGGAGGGACCCACAACGGGAAATCAAAATAAAACTTCTTGGCAAGATCTATGAATTCTTTCCTGTCCCGCTGACTCCTGACTTTGACTATCTTCAACATAAGGCAACTCCTCAAAAAAACGTATGGACAATTGTAGCACGATTAAAGATAGCTCTCTAGTGGACAGTGGAGTTGCCTTCCAAAGACCTCACATCCGAAATGTAATTCTTGAGATTCGAGTCGGCGATACTTCCCCCACTCCCGTCTACTGTCACGTAGTACTCAGATGTGATCAATAAATTCTTTCCCTTGAAACCGGGTTTGATCCGCGTATAGTCTCCCACAAAGACGTTACTCAGTTCAACGCCGCTGTGGATTTTGCAGTTGGATCCAATCATTACCGGCCCTTCAAGCTTCACGTTCTTCTCTACGAGAGATCCCGCACCTATAAACACGGGCGTAATTATCTTCGTAGACTTCTCCAGAACCGAACCCGTTCCTATCCACAAACCTTCGGTAACTTGCTTTCCAGAAGGCTCAAAACCTCTTATTTGACCTCTTAGAGCCATCCCAAGGATTTCAAGATAGTCCGAATTCCGCCCTATATCGTACCATTCGATCTTCGTGTCCAGAGAGAAGACCCGCTCCTTCTTCTGAACAAGCAATGGCAAGAGTTCTCCCCCGATGTCGAAAAACTGTTTGCTTGGGATGTAATCGAAGACTTCAGGCTCAAAGATATATATACCTGTGTTTGCCAGATTAGACCTTGCTTTGTCAATCGGTGGCTTTTCCTGGAAGGACTCAACCCTTCCCGAAGAATCGCTAACGATAATTCCGTAATTCGAGACCTTCTTCGTCTCGACTTCCTTTGAGATTATTGTTGCCATAGAATTGCTCGCTTTATGAAACTCGTATGCTTTCGCGATATCGAAATCGACAATAGCATCTCCGCATAGCACAATAAAAGTCTCATCGAAGAATCCAGACTTTTCCTGAATCTTCTTCAGTCCGCCTGCCGAACCTACGGGCTCCGGAACGAGCTGGCCATTCTCAAAGTGACCTTCGAAGGAGTAACCTATTCTCACACCGAATCTGTAGCCGCTTCTCATATAGCTCTGAAGGACTCCGGCAAGGTGTGAGACGTTAACCATTATCTCCTTCACATCATACTTTGCAAGTAGTTCGACAATGAATTCGATTACAGGCTTTTCAATAATGGGAAGCATCGGTTTTGGCAGCCTGCTTGTTAGCGGTTTAAGTCTCGTCCCCGCGCCAGCTGCTAAAATCATGGCTTTCATCCAGACTCCTCCTATCTCTTAACAGATCTCAGATTTTTGTAGACTACCAACCCTCCAACTGCAAGCAGCGAGATTCCTATGAAAATCCCAAGCACTTTCGGCGCCAGTGCTATGAGCAGAAAGAGCATGGAGATTGCCGATAAGAACGATGCTGCAACCAGAACGCCATTATCCTTTTCAACTCCGGCAAAATACGACTGAAAGAGGCCAACAGCAGGAGCGGCTATGAATAGCGCCCAGCCGCCTCTCATTATGAAGCCCGGGAAAATAACATTAAAAGTCAGGATTACAGCGACCGTTAGCAAAATGCCTGCAGGCACAAAGAGATTCTTGTCCCGTCCAGTGAATGCTCTGTATTCCATGAAAATCCCAGGAATCCAGATAAACAATAGCCAGAGATTGAAAGTGAACGATCTGACAAAAATGATTAGGATCCCAAGCAGAATCATTATGGCTCCAATTATAGTTCTCATAAGAGCGTTCCTGTTCATCAACCATCGCCTCCAGTTAGTTCATTCATCGGAATTATAACAAGAAGAGATGCCTTTACGTATTCAAATCAAATACCTGAACCTTTAGATAGGCTTCCGATGAATGGACAGAATACTTAATACGGGCAAACCCGATCAATCCATTTTACTGAGCAAGAAAAACCAGAGAACGACTGCGAACTACTTTATCGATGATTTTCCTGTCAAATGAAGGATATCGATACGGATAACACAGGTGGCCTTCAAGGCGTTTTTAATCTCCTCTACTCCATCCTCAACGTAATCTGCCGCATACTTTGAAAGGAGCTTCATTAAGGCCTCTGTCTTCTCCCCATCGTCTTCCAGTATCGAGGCCCTTCCAAAGGCGATGGCGCTTCTAAAGATCGTAGAAAAAGACTCCGGAATCACTTTAGAGGACTCAACAACACAGAAAGAAACATTGGGGTTTTGAGAAAGGTTGTCAAGCTTGTGACCGGTGGTGGCGCAGTGAAAGAAAATGCAATTGTTTTCGTACGTGTAGTTCACGGGGATCCCGTAGGGCATCCCGTCTATACCTACAGTAGATAATACCCCATAGGAAGCGTTTTTCAGAATTTCACTAGCTTCGTTCAGCGACAGCTCCTTATCCGATCTCCTCATCTTCCTGAACTGCAAAGTTTTCACCCCCCCGAATGTCTCCTTTGTATTGTACCTTACAAGGCAAAGACAAAAGGCGATATTGGTCCATCGTTGACGTTACATCGTATCGTCGTCTGGAAAGCCCCGCCGATCGCTGGAATAATCGCTTTTCGCTGGTCGCTGAGTGCTGTTTAGAGCCGACTTTGTTGAAAGCAAACCCGAGAACCTTTTTCTTAAGGAAAGAGCACTGTCGAGACGTTCGCTGCGCTCACGAGAAGGCGAGAACTCCCTCTCTCCTGTTTCTCGTACTCTCTCCTCCTCTTGTGCTCTCCATGCTCTTCTTTGAAACAGACACCCTCCGCCACTTCGTGACACTACTCCCTCAAGGGAGGACTTAAGATCATCATCCAAAGAGCTTGATAGGTCTTGAAGCTCTGCTCGGAGAACGGTGAACCGATAACGGATAACCTTTCTTATTCAACTTGCAACTCGCCACTTGCAACTGTTTCAAAGATCGAGATCCTGGCCAAGAAGCACGAGGATGACGAAGTGAGCTGGTTCTGATAAACTGGATTTCGTCATTCTTTGCGTGATAGGGGTTCTAGCTCTTTGATCTTGACCAACCACCAACCACGTACGACCAACAACTGCTCTTAGCCCAGCCTTGCGTCCCGAGACGGTTTTCTGGGCTTGGGCTCTTTACAGCGTACAGCGGGTCTCCGTTCTTAAGCGATCGGCGGCTCTTTGCTTGCGTCAGCAGACTGGCTCATTCCATTTTTTCTAGGTACGATAGTGTAAAATGCAATAAGGGGGGAGGTGGCAGTAAGTGAAGAAGATAGTCGTCAGAGTCATTGCTGGAATTGTTCTGGGCCTGATTAGCTGGGGAGTAGCAGTGTTCATCTTCAGCGATGGAATTGGAGAGTCTTTCTCAGCAATAACGTCGGTAGAAAAAGTAAATGTCTTGATGGAGATTGACCAGAACGGCCTGCTTACGGTAACGGAGACCATAGACTACGTGTTCAACAAAGCTTATAGAGGAGTGTATAGAGAGCTTCCTGCAGACAGAGCCGGAAGTCTGTATAGCTCAATTGAGGTAACAGCTGTTGGCAAAGAGATCAAGTATATTGAGTCTATGGGCAGCGAGTCGTCACGATCAGTTAGGGTATGGTTCGTTCCTTACAATTCTTCGAGCGTTACCCCAGTCAAGGGAGAAGAGAGAGTAAGCGTCACTTACAAATACACTATTCGAAGAGCCGTGGAGATAGGCACTGACATTGCCCAGATTTTCAGAAAGGTATGGGGTGAAGATACAGCAAGCTGGGTAGGAGAGATTACCGCGAAGATTGTGTTTCCTCAGAATCTAGATATTCTTGACTTTTTCACGCATCCGCCTGTCGAAGTCAATCGTAGTGGAAATACTTTCGATCTGAAAGCAACGAATATACCACCGATGACGTATGTTGAGTTTAGGGCAGTCATTTCAAAGGAACAAGCAAACGCAATGAATATGAGGAATATAGCTCTTGGTGGAGCATTTGATAGGAAATTCATCGATGAAGCAGAAAGGGAAGTTAGTCTAGTTGTCCTCTTTGGAAAGTGGATAATCCCGATTGTAATCGGCTTGCTCACTCCGTTCGTCCTTATTAGGACTCATAGAAAGCATGGGAAGGAAATAGATATCGGCTACTTCGCCGAGTATGAGAGAGAGCTTCCGACGGACGATGCTCCAGACGTAATCAACGCTGCCGTCAAGAACTTAGCCGGGTTTGTCGACAACGACGGAATTGGCTCCACGATTATGGAGCTGTACAGAAAGGAATACATCGATTTTCAGAAGGGGAAGGGAGACAAGGTAGAGGGAATTGTAATAAAGAATCGAGACGACACAAAACTAAGACCGACCGAAGCGGCCTTCCTGAAATTCATTGATAAATACGACAAGGATGATGTTTTCAACTTCAACGATGTTAAAAAAGAAGTGACGAAGAAGCAGTCCAAGGCGCGTGTTTTCACAAGCGAATTCTCAAAATACAAGAGCAAGGTCAACGATACGGTACGTAAAATGCATCTTATAGATTTGAAGGGCAAGTCAATAGTAAACGGATACTCATTCCTGATGCTCGTTGTATGTGTGCTCCTTCTTGTTTTCTATTCAAAACCTGACCTTGCCCCCATGCGTCTCTTTTCACTCGCATTCTACGGAGTGATCTGGACGGTTAGCTGGGTCATCATATTCCTGCCGAAAGACGTTTTCGGAAGATGGACAAAAGAGGGAAGGCTCTTCTATCTCAGATGGTTGGGTCTGAAGAAGTATTTAGAAGACTACTCCCTCCTGAATGAGAAACCACCCGAGTCAATAATCCTCTGGGAGGAGTATCTGGTGTACGCAACCGCACTCGGCATAGCGGACACCGTAAGGAAGAATCTAAACAAGATCGTGCCTGAGGATGTCTGGAGAGAACAGAGCAGACATCCATACATGTACTATCCCGTTACAGCATATGCCGTGAGCTCCTTCACAGGAGTAACAAGGGCGGCCTCTTCTGCTTCAAGCAGTGGTTCCGGCGGAGGAGGTGGATTCAGCGGCGGTGGCTCTGGCGGTGGAGGCGGTGGAGGCGGAACCGGAGGCTTCTAGCAGCCCGAATATCGTCAGCGCTCCTCGGCTACAGTAAGCTGGTGCTAGATGAGGTTCAGTAGCGAAGTTCAATTGAGATGATCAATTAACCTTATGTTTTCAAAGGGCGAGTTGGTCTCGAGAGCACCGTGATATAATCAATCGGAAGTTACCCAGCGGAGGAGCACCCAAGATCAGTAGACGTTCATCAGGGGATTGGAACGGATCGAAAGGCGAGGGTGCCGAAGAAGGCGGAAGCCCCAGCGACCGACTTCTGGGCATACAGGAAAGACCTGTATGACTGTCACGAAGATTGCGTGGAGAGCCGGTGGGTTTGGAATAAGACATTATTTCAAACCATTGAAGTGTTCCCGTTTTCTTCGGGAGCACTTTTTCTTTTTCAGGAGGTGGTTAAGTGCGACTCGCTATAGTAGGCGCTACCGGGGAAGTGGGCCGAATGATGTTGAAGAAACTTGAGGAGGAGGGATTGGCTTCGGCAATGATCGACCTCTTTGCTTCCAGACGCAGCGCCGGAAAGAATCTAGATTTTGCAGGTGCGAGACTTGAGGTCAAAGAGCTTCGCGAAGATTCATTTGACAAAGGATATGATTACGCTCTGTTTTCGGCTGGGGCATCCGTTTCGAAAAGCTTCGCTCCCATTGCCTCAAGAAAGGGAACAGTCGTAATAGACAATTCTTCGGCCTTCAGGGCAAATCAAGAGATTCCGCTTGTTGTACCCGAGATCAATGGGCATCTTATCGAAGGCTACAGGGGAATCATCGCCAATCCAAACTGCTCAACCATTCAGATGGTTATTTCGCTAAGCGGGGTTTATAAGAATTACGGAATTAGGACTATTGTTGTATCCACATATCAGGCGGTTTCGGGGGCGGGGAACAAGGGAATCGCAGAGTTGGAGGATCAGGAACGAGGAGAAGTCACTCCTTCTGTGTTTGTGAGACAGATACACAGAAATGTTGTGCCGGTGATCGGCGATCTGCTCGATTCCCGGTTTTCTTCAGAAGAGGTGAAGATGGTTAATGAAACGAGAAAGATCTTCGGAGACGATTCGATTTCCGTTTGGCCTACAACGGTGAGGGTACCAGTTATTCATGGCCATTCTGAATCAGTTTTCTGCGAGACTATCAGACCATTTTCACTTACAGAACTCCGCGAGACTATCGAGCGTTCTGATCATGTAGTTTACTCCGAGGAGCATATCACTCCGCTCGAAATAGCGGGCTCCGATCTCGTCCATGTTTCGAGACTCAGAAGCTTCGACAGCAATCGTTTCCTACTCTGGAACGTGGCGGACAACATCCGGGTAGGAGCCGCTACGAATGCCGTTAGGATTCTGAAAACCCACATAGGAGGCGCTTGACATGAAAGGGGCATATTACTCGGCAACAGGAAACACCTTTCTCGTAGTCGATTCGAGAAACATAAGTTTAAGTGAAGAGGAAAAGCGTCTGCTCGTTCTCAAGTATGTTGGTGAGAGCGATGGTGCGATCTTCGTGGAAAGCGGCTTCATGGATTACTTCAACCGTGACGGTCTTAGAGCCGCCTTTTGTGGAAATGGAGCAAGAACCTATGTTCATTTCATTCACGAGAAAGAAAACTCTGGGTCAGTTGAATTCTCGTCACATGCAGGGGTCATTTCAGGGCTGGTGGAAGACGTGGTCTCAGTGAAGATGCCCCCACCCCGCTTTCTTGGTTCCTTTGAAGAGGAGAAGTATCGCGGGGAGATATTAGTTGTGGGCGTTCCTCATCTCGTAATGGAAGGCAGCACAGAAGCCATTGATTGGGGTGCTCTTCTTCCACTCAGACATCTGTATGATGCAAATGTCAACATATATAGCGTTATCGAGGCCGGAAATCTAAGAGTTCGCACTTTTGAACGAGGTGTCGAAAGAGAGACGAGTGCCTGCGGAAGCGGGGCTACTTCAGTTGCGTGGGTATACTCGAGAAAGACAGGCCATAACAAGGTCGCTTTGCAGGCCAACGGAGGACTTCTCACTGTAACCTTCAGAGACGGTGCCGCATATCTGGGAGGAGGTGTAGAGAAATGTTCAGAGGAACTGGAACTGCAGTTATAACGCCCTTTAAGAACGGTAACGTAGATTACGAGGCCTTCAGAAGATTTCTTCAATTCCAAATGGAAAACGAGGTAGATGCGCTTGTAGTACTTGGCACAACCGGTGAATCTCCGACGATAGGTGATTCCGAACGCTCTCAGCTGATAAAGATAGCGGTGCAGGAAGCGAATGGGCTTATACCTGTTATCGTAGGAACCGGAACGAATTCGACTACGAAGAGTATCGAACTGTCGATGAAGGCGTTCGACGATGGTGCCGATGGTGTGCTCGTTGTTGTTCCCTACTACAACAAGCCCACTCAGGAAGGTCTTTACAGGCATTACGGAGAGATCGCCACGCGCGTGCAGGGGCCGATAATCATCTACAACGTTCCCGGAAGAACCGGAGCCAGCATGCTTCCGGATACTATCTTGAGGTGCCTCGAGTTCGCTAATATAGTTGGAGTAAAGGAAGCAAGCGGAGATCAGTATCAGGTGGATTATCTTATCTCAAGTCTCAAGGAAAGGGAGTCCACGTTCAAAGTTTTGTCGGGAAATGATGATCAGGCCTTTCACCTCTGTTGCAGCGGTGGAGACGGTGTAATATCGGTAATCTCCAACATCGCACCCTGGAAGACTTCAACGATGATTCGATCCATTCTACTTGAAGACCTAAAGACTGCCAAAGACTTACATCTCGAGCTACTTCCGATCATGAAGGCATTGTTTGTGGAGTCGAACCCCATACCCGTCAAATATGCGCTAAGCCTAATGGGTTATTGCGCAAACGAACTTCGCCTTCCTCTCAATGAGTTGTCCGACACGAATCGAAAGGTTGTGGAACGTGCTATGAAAGAGAGTGGTGTGCTGTGAGATATGGACTAATCGGCTCTTCTGGAAGAATGGGAAAGGAGATCATTGAAACTTTCAAAGGACATGACCTCGCTCTTGAGGTTAGTGACACCGGTATATTCAGGCACGGGGAACCCGAAATCATAATAGATTTTTCGAATCGCGAAGCTTTGAAGACCGCAATTGAGATGGCTTATCAATTCGGTGCAGGAATCGTTACAGGAACGACTGCTCTAAACCAGTCAGACATTGTCGATCTTAGAAGGCTCGCAGAAAAGGTCCCGGTAGTTCAGAGTTTCAATTTCTCCACCGGTATAAACCTACTGAGAATGATCTTGAAAGAGTATTCATCTCTGCTGGAGGAATTTGAAGCAGAGATAATTGAAGTCCATCACAGCGCGAAGAAAGACGCTCCTTCCGGTACCGCTATCATGCTTAAGGAATCCGTAGGGAGGGATCTGCCTATCCATTCTGTACGGACGGGAGGCATCCCCGGAGACCACACAGTGTTTTTTGCCAACGAGGGAGAGGTTATAGAGATAAGCCACAGGGTCATCTCTCGCAAAGTCTTCGCTATAGGTGCACTGAAGGCTGCAATGTTCTGCGCTGAGAGGGAAAACGGTTTCTACTCCTATGAGGAGGTTGTCAGATGGATGCAGAAACGATAATAAAAATGATAAAAGACTCCAAGAAGAAGACGCCTTCTGTTTGCTACCTTTGCGGTGATCTCGAAGGTTTCAGATCTGGAAACACCACGTTCATTGGAGGAAGGCATTTCGGCATCATCTTTGGTGACCTGAAAGAGATAAGAGAAATACTTGAAACGAACTCCGAAAAGATAACCTCTCACTATCTCGAGGTGAGGGCAAGAAACTCTGCTCTTCCACTGGCTGAACTCGAAAATTATCGTGCAAGGATAGAACCAGGTGCAATAATCCGAGAAACGGTCGAGATCGGAGACAACGCAGTGATAATGATGGGAGCCGTAATTAACGTTGGAGCTGTCATCGGTCGTGAAACAATGATAGACATGAACGTAGTTGTCGGAGGTCGTGCGATAATCGGTGCCAACTGTCATATAGGAGCCGGTGCCGTAATTGCCGGAATTGTCGAGCCACCAAGCGCTACGCCTGTAATCATAGAAGATAACGTACTGGTCGGAGCAAATGCGGTCGTTCTAGAAGGCATAAGGATAGGAGAGCACTCGGTGATTGCAGCGGGAGCGGTTGTGACTAAAGATGTACCCCCGCGTTCGGTTGTGGCCGGAATGCCGGCGAGGGTGATAAAGCAGTTCGACGAGAAAACTGCGAGTAAAACCAGCCTCGTCAAAGAGCTGCGCGAGATTCGGGAGAGCTAGATGATTGTCCAGAAGTATGGAGGCTCTTCTGTCGCCAATGCAGAGAGAATAATGAACGTTGCAACAAGAATAAAGAAACGAGTAGATGACGGCGAAAAGATGATCGTTGTTGTTTCGGCTATGGGAAAGACAACCAATGATCTGATTTCCATAGCCGAAAGCCTGACTCCTGTCCCTGATGAGAGGGAGCTTGCGATGCTTCTTGCGACAGGAGAACAGGTTTCGGCGGCGCTTCTTTCTATAGCTCTTCTTAGTATGGGTGTCCGTTCGATCTCGCACAACGCAATGCAGCTTGATATAAGCACCGTTGGAGATTTCAGCAACGCAAGAATCGCAGATCTTAACCTCGAAAAGATGTATGCAGAACTTGAGAACTATGATGTGATAGTCGTTACAGGTTTTCAAGGTGTCGATCGCGATGGGAATCTTACTACCCTCGGGCGGGGAGGATCGGATACTTCTGCTGTCGCGATTGCTGCAAAGGCTGGGGTCTCATGTGAGATATTCAGCGATGTCGCCGGAGTCTATACCTGCGATCCCAAGGTTCACAAAGATGCGAGAAAGCTCCAATTCATTACATATGACGAAATGCTGGAAATGGCGGCTCTAGGGGCAAGAGTCCTTCACTCGAGATCGGTGGAGATAGCAAAGAAGTACAACGTTGAGATCCTTTGCCTGTCGTCATTCAACGAAGAAGGAGGAACCAGAGTAGTGAGCAGGCTTCCCGAATGGCTGGAACAGCCTGTCGTAACGGGTGCTACGATAGACACAAACCAGCTGAAGATAACGATAAACAAATTGCCCGGAAATACGGATGTTGTCAGCAAGATCTTTCAGGCCGTTGCAGGTTCGAATTTCAACGTTGACATGATATCTATTGTGAATGACAACGAACATATACACCTTGTATTTACTGTTCTCTCGGCCAGTCCGGCGGCGATAAAGAGGACTATAGAAAACGTCCTTGTAGATATCGACAACTGGGAACTCGCAATAGATGAAGATGTTGCGAAGATATCTACGGTTGGCGTCGGCATGAAATCGAGCGCAGGGGTAGCCGCCCGTTTCTTCCTTGCACTCCAGAAGGCTGGGGTCAGGATAATCGCGACTACTACGTCTGAAATAAAGATCTCCGTTCTCGTACCGAAATTACAGGCAAGCACAGCCCTGAAGGCGTTGCTTGACGAGTTCGAATTGTGAGCTGAGTACAATGCTTTCAAACGTATACTCACCATTTCCTCTCGAGATAAAGAGTGCACACGGAATAAGAATCAATACTGACAGGGGCGAGTTCATCGACACATTTGCAGGAATAGGAGTACTCGCTTTCGGTCATACGGATGAAGCAACGATTGAAGCAGTCTCCAGGAAGATGGGAAGGTATTCTCACACATCAAACTACTTTCTCGACGATGATGCCGAAAAGCTTAGTGAGAGTCTCCTGAAATTTGTCAACTCCAGCGGCGAGGTGTATTTTTCAAACTCCGGCACCGAGGCCACAGAAGCTGCGATCAAAGCTGTAAGGAAGTTGAGAAAGGGGAAAATGATTTCCTTTGAAGGTAACTTTCATGGGCGAACCATCGGCGCTCTCTCTTTGACACATAGTGAAATACTGCGAAGGCCTTTCGAACCGCTTCTCCCCGACGTCCTCTTTCTTCCCAAGAATGCGGAGGCATTTTCTGAATCGGTCAAGGAAAATGAAATCGCCGCCGTCTTTGTAGAATCGATACAGGGAAACAGCGGAGTCTACTTGTATCCTTCCGAACTGATCGAAACGATTGAAGTACTCAGGAAGGAGAAGGGCTTTCTAGTGGTCGCCGATGAGATTCAGTCAGGCCTTTGTAGAACAGGCGAATACTTTGGCTATCGGAATTACGGATTGGAACCGGATATTGTAATACTGGGAAAAGCCGTTGGAGGCGGCCTGCCTCTTGGCGCAACTGTCTTCAGAAAGCTATCACCGTTTTCTCTCGGAGATCACGGCTCAACATTTGCTCCGAACCCTCTCAGCCTTGCAGCAGGGCTCTCAGTTGTGTCTAGAATGAATTCAGCCCTTCTCGAAAGTGTTAGAATAAATGGAGCGCGTCTTATGCAAAACCTCAAGAGTCTTCCTTGGGCCAGGGGAGTTCGAGGTAAGGGTCTAATGATAGGAGTCACGACCGAAAACCCTAACGGGGTGAAAGGCCTTGCCTTTGAAAGAAAGGTCTTGCTCAATGTAACTGGAGGGAGCGTAAGGTTTTTGCCAGCGCTTAATATCAGGTCTGAAGAGATTGATGAGATAACGGAAAGGCTGAATTTTGGAGGTTGAGATGATTGATTTTCAGAAGCTTGCTGGTGAATTCGGTACGCCGCTATATGTATACGATGCAGAAAAGATAAGAAAGAGAATCGACAAAGCAAAGAGGGTTTTCGAGGGGCTGGATGCAGAGATAGTCTTTGCGTTGAAGGCAAACAGCAATCCCGCTCTTCTAAAGATAATGGCAGAAGAAGGCATTGGTGCGGATGTTGTTTCAAGAGGTGAGCTCCTCGCATCGAAAATGGCCGGCATGAAGCGAATTCTCTGGAATGGTAACGGAAAGACCCATGGAGATATTGTGCATTTCACAAATCAGGGTGTTGACACTGTCTGCGTCGACTCGCTGCAGGAACTGCCTCTATGGGATGGGATAGATGTCGTGAAGCTTCTAAGAGTCAATCCGGATGTTGACGCGCACACTCACCCACATATCTCGACAGGACTCAAAGCCCACAAATTCGGAGTTCCAATCGAAAAGGTCGAGACGGTGGCCGACAGGATCGATGGCCTACATCTTCACATTGGATCTCAAATCACCGAAGTAGAACCATTTGTTGACGCCTATTCCAAAGTTCTCGAATGTGCTAAGCAATTCGGTTTCAAGCACATCGATCTCGGCGGGGGCTGGGGTATTAACTATGAAGGCGAAGAGCTTGATATAGAAAAGTTGCGGGCGGCCGTCTCGGGAATGTTCTCTGACTTCAATGGGAAACTGATTTCAGAGCTGGGTAGATTCATCATCGGTCCGGCAGGATACCTCGTGACTTCAGTAGTGAGTGTTAAACCCTCGGAAAAAATCTTTATCGTTACCGATGCAGGGATGAATGCACTGATAAGACCTGCCTTATATGATGCTCATCACGGCGTTATAGTCCTCTCCGGCACCAAGAAGACGGCAACTGCCGATGTTGTCGGTCCTCTTTGCGAAAGCGGCGACATACTTGCAAGAGGCCGGAAGCTCGAAGTGCCTATACCAGGTACGGCAATCGTATTCGAAAACGCCGGTGCCTACGGCTTTTCTATGGCAAACAATTACAATGGTATGCCGCTGCCCGCAGAAGTACTCGTCGATGGTGATTATGTCAAACTTATCCGCAGACGCCAAAGTATAGAAGAACTCTTCACAAATGTGAAGCTGTGAAGAACCGTTCTTCGTGAGCCTTACAAGGGAAATAACATCTGGCGTCCGACGACTCAATTGAGAAAAAACACTTTCGAGACGTTCGCTACGCTCACGGAGAAGGCGAGTGAAAAGTCAGTCACTGCTGGAATTAGACGCAAGGCGCCGAAAGAACATCGGCGGACGCAAGGCTGGCTTCGCCAGGTCGCAATGCCCGGAGAAGCATCCGGGGACGCAAGGCTGCCTTCGGCAGGAGGCGATTTTGAAGCCTGTCTGTTCGCACAGACCAGTTTCGGCTTTGCGAGACCAATAAGAAGCATCGAGAAAGAGCTGGTAGAGACGGTCGCTGCGCTCACGAGAGAACCGAGATCCTGACCGTTATTATGTCAGAATCACATAAAAAACGGCTGTCATCCCGTAGAGCCTGCTCTGACGTGATCCTGTTCAGGGCAACTGATTGGGATCTCGAGTCATAGATCCGCTGAACGATTTGATGAGAAGTCCTCCGTCAGCCGTCCAAGAGCAAGGACCCGTCCTCCGATAAGATCAATCGAGAAAGAGCATTGTCGAGACATTCGCTGCGCTCACAAGAAAGCGAGAGAAAAGCCAGTCTGCTTACGCAAGCCAGTCACCTTCGGTGGCCAGTCAGGCTTCGCCTGGCCAGTCTTTGCTTCGCAAAGGCCAGTTCCGCTTCGCGGGCAAAATAGCCGTTGGACGCTTAAGAATGAGGACCCGCTGAGCGCTGACGAAGACAACGTTGTACGTCAACGGTCTGCCGTCCTCCGAGAAGACCGAGACCGCTGAACGCTTAAAAGCGGTGAACCCGCTGAACGCTGTGAAGAGCCGCTATGCGCTTAAGATCAAGGCCCCGCTGAACGCTGTGAAGAGCCGCTATGCGCTTAAGATCAAGGCCCCGCTGGACGCTGTTTAGAGCCGACTTTGAAAGCAAACCCGAGAACCTTTTTCTTAAGGAAAGAGCACTGTCGAGACGTTCACTGCGCTCACGAGAAGACAAGAACTCTCTCCTGTTTCTCGTACTCTCTCCTCCTCTTGTGCTCTCCATGCTCTTCTTTGAAACAGACACCTCCGCCACTTCGTGGCCCTTCTCCCTCAAGGAGGACCTAAGATCATCATCCAAAGAGCTTGATAGGTCTTGAAGCTCTGCTCGGAGAACGGTGAACCGATAACGGATAACCGTTTCTTATTCAACTCGCAACTTGTCACTTGCAACTGTTTCAAAGATCGAGATCCTGGCCAGGTACACGCCAGCTACTGAAAGTGAGAAATGGCTTTCATCCCCGTAAAGCTGCTCCTAAATCCGCTCGCTTTGGTCATCCCGTAGAGCCCGCCCTGAAAGCCTGCCCCAAAATACTCCTGTTTGGGGTCTCCTGTTCAGTGCAATTGCAAGGGATCTGCTTTCTCTCCTTGTTCTTCGTAGTCTCGAATATGGTCTTTCTCGAAGCGAAGCTTCATCTCAAACTCAAAGCGTCTTCTCGCTTTCTAGGTTCGCTTTCGCTCCGTTGGAGAATGGCTAAGCGATTACGGATAACCGTTCATTCTTTTCAGTTGCATCTTGTAGTACTTGCAGCTGCTAGAAAATCGACGAGCCCTTCGGCTCGACTTCTACAAGTTCGATGATTAGTCCTTCTTCTACAACTATTCTTCTGTATGCCAGTTTGCCGTCAGTTTCCACTGCCCTCTTCGTGGTGAGTGAAAGAGTGTTAAGTGAATAATCGATCGCATCGCTATGTCTATGACCAAAAAGAGCCAATGCTACGTTGCTCCTAGTGAAGAGATCAAGCAGCTCTCGTCTCTGTTCAGTCTCCTCAAAAAAGATCCATCTGTCATCGTAGAAGTTGTGATGGCCAAAGAGTATGATTTTCTCGCTTCCTATTCTCTTCAATTCTTCTGTTATCCATTCCATTTGTTCTTCAGACACTACTCCGCTCACAAATCCATACTCTGAATCGGCCGTATTTAGGCCCAAGAAGTGCCATGAACCCCACTCGAAGCTGTAGTAACAAGGCCCAAATAACTCTTCCCACAATTCCATCCCATTTATCCTGCCTGATCTTTGTGTATCGTGATTACCCGGAACAATAAACACGGGAAAATCACAATATTCAATGGTCTTCTCCTTTATGAATTCCCAGTCAGTTGTGTAAGCAAGGGCGGAACTGGAAAGATCGCCTGTTATCAGCATGAGATCGGGGCTCTCTGCCCTGATCTCGTTCAGCAGTCTCTCGAACAGGAGCATATTCTCCGGCTTGCTTAGCAGGTCGAGATGTGGATCGGTAAGATGGACGATGGTAAAGGATTCATCAAGAGACCCTACTCTGACAGCATTTTCTTCCAGCTGCCTGTAAACTACCCCGGAACTCGCTGCAAGAACCTCGAGGGAATAAAGACCTTCAGTAATTCGATCTGGAATTACGTACGTGTGTTCAGCGATCTGCGATAATTCATATGCGTTTCCCGTTCTGCCCATTAGTCTTGCTCTTTGCTGTGAATAACCTTCCTTTGTTATTACCTCAAGAATGCGATTATCACTGAGATATGGGAAAGCGAATCGCGGAGAAACGATGAATTTCTCTTCAGCAGAAATGCTCTCAGATGAAGGCTTTTCCTTCAGCGAGGTGCTTGTCTTAACGATATTCCATCCGAGATTTGTCTTCATTGTGAAACCCAGTGTACTTTCATCGAGCCAGAATGGATTCGTGGTCAAGAAAATGTCCTTCGTTGCTGCAGTAATCGTATAGTCGAAGAGATCCATGATGAAGACTTCGACTTCTCCTCTGTAATCGGCAACAAATGAAAGCTTTGTACCATGGGGTGACCATACCGGAGAGAATTCGTTGAATGAACTGCTGAGAATTCCAGTTGTCTTACCGGTTCTCATATTGAAAGCCACTATGTCCCAGTCTTTTCCGTTCCAGTGCTGGAAGGCAAGATCGTTACCTGTAGGGGATAATGTAGGTGACCTCGCATTCTCAGCGACAGTCGTCCTCTCACTGGACGACAAATCCTGTTTCACAACAAACCATTTGCCATCTCTTCTTTCCGAGTAAAGCAAGAAGTCCTTCTTGGGAGAGATTACGGGTTCAATCTGGTCATATGACTCCGATGTCAGAGTCCTGATTTCTTTGGTTGCTGCGTCATATGAATATATCTTCCAGTCAGCGTTTTGATCATCAGGCAAGATTCTTCCTGCAAAGAGCAGCACATTGTCCTTGAGGTAAGGGAATTCGGCTTCCCCCGGGAAGGGTATCTTGCTTGACACGTTTCCCTGAACGAGTTCATAGATTGCAGGCGGATAGTTTTTGGTTCTTGTTCCCTTTTCCTTGTATAGGCTAGCAAAAACCTGTTTTCCATTTGACGCCCCAGCAATGTTAGAAGAAAAGAAATCATTATCGGACGATGACAGCTGAGTTATGGCTTCCACGTTCTCAGGAAGTACGAGATCTCTCGTCTCTTCTTTCTTTGTGGTTTCAGGTTCTTCCTCTGTCGGAGTGAGTAGGTCCTTTCTTGTAATTGTAGTTAAGAACAAGATCCTGTTTTCTGTCTGTTCACGAATATCTTCGTCAATGGTGGGTCTGACATAGAACTCCCCTTCATTATCCTGGATCAGGACTCCCTGTACTGCAACGAAGCTTCCATCGCCAAGAGCAGATATGTCTATGCCGGCATAGTCATAGAACTTCACTCTCATTCCAGAAGATACGCTGTCGAAATCACGGTCTGACGGTCCAGTCAACCAGAATCCCCTGGTGATTGTTTCATTGTCGTAGGCGCTTATCTTCCCGAAAATCATCACCAACGAACCTTCGAGATTTCTAAGCTGGCTCTTTGCAGAATCTGTAAATATGATCGCAGGATCCGGCAATGTCTCTCCTTTTCTGATTATCTCAATATCATCAGGAGAGGCTGGTCTTATGACAAGGCTGTTTACATCTGTTGTATAGCCGACCGTGGTGAGTGTTCCCTTTACTCGTACAAGATCACCTTTTTCTACGAGCGGCTCCTTGAAACCTTGAGCATAGATGAGGATACCGGCGCTCTTGTCCGTCAGAGCGAAGTAATTAGCCGAGTCGTGCCAGAGGCCTGAACTAACCATTGCTATCCCTTCAACCTCAACGATGTTGTCTAGAAACAAGTACCTACCTTCGGATCTCTGTCGAATATCATTGATAGTAACGGTTATCGGGTCTGTGCTTTCGGCAATAGCTTCTTTTTTCACTTGCCTTTCTTGAGGAGATAATAATGTGAAGATGTCGTAGCTGCCCGCACCATCAGGTCTGTTCAATCCCGAAAAATACAGTATCTGTCCATCGGTCCACAGACTTCTTTCGTCGAGAAATGTATTCATTTGCTCTCTAGGATGCTCTATACTCCTGGTGTAAGGGTCCCAGCGATAAATATCGTAGCCTCCGATTGAGTCATCCCTTGCCGAATCAAACCATATAGAACCGTCAGGAGCAAGGAATACCGACCATTCATCGCCGCCGGTGTTAAGAAAGCTGAGATTCTCTGGCGATGACCATTTCCCGTCGATTGATTCAGATCTCCAAATATCTCTTCCTCCGATAGGCTCCTTTCCGTTGAAGGTGCCTCCCGACGTGAAATATGCGATAGTCTCGTCTGAGTTCACCCATATATCCCATTCCTTCTTATCCGTGCTGAGTTCAGCAACTAGAGTTCCTTCTTCCCAGCCACCCTTTTCTTCATCAAATACCGATCTGTAGAAATCATAGTCAGTATCGGCCGAGTATCTACCAAAATACATAACCAACACTCCGTCATTTTCTATCACACAGGGGTTAATCTCGTACTCCGATGTATTGATATCGCCCGGAAGCCACTGTGGTTCAGCCCATTCTCCGTTTTCAAGCGTTGTGTAGTAGATATCGTAGTTTGTCCCGGCGAAGTAAAGAATGTCGTCGTGAAGCCACGGCATCCTCTCTATTCCACTCGAGCAAAATGGCAACATCTGCACTTTTATCTGACCAAAAGTCATGATGCTCATGAGTGCGATTGCCAAAACGAGCAATGTTCGTTTACCTTTCAAAGTTTTCACCACCTTTAGTCGTCTTTCATAATGGGGTGCTGCTAATGATTAACTTGAATAGGTTCATGTGTTCTTCCGCTTTCATATGCTGCTAGAGCCACTCTTAGAGCTTCAAGCCCATCTTCTCCTGAGGTCAAAGGCTCTCTTTTCTCGACTACAGAATCAACGAATTCCTTAACCAGCGCTCTGTCGAAACTGTCTCCGAAATTCTCCCAGAAGACTCCTCTCTTGTTTGAGAAGACTCTCAGCTTCGCATCAAAGGCGCTTATCTTGAGCGAACCGTCTGTACCGACAAGATTGAGAGTGACATCTCCCCAGTAAGGATAGGCTTCAGGTCTTGACCAGCTGCAGTCGAGACTCATGAAGGAATCGTTAGAAAGACCTAGCAGGAGGAGGCCACAGTCTTCAACTGGGATGTCGTAGATGAGTCTGGCGTATTCGGCCGATACCTCTTCAATCTCAACATCTAGTAGCCAGCGGATAATATCCACAACGTGAACGGTATGATCCATAACCGCCCCTCCGCCGGAAAGCTTCTCATCCACGAACCATCCTCCGGGCATTCTTCCATGATTTGTAGCCGAGACCGAGAGGATTCTGCCGAGCCTGCCGGTTTCTATTTCCTTCTTTGCCTGCTGAATCGACGGAGCGTATCTAACGGGGAAGGCCATCTGAAGGACGACGTTGTTTTCTCTCGCCGTCTGCAGCATCGATCTCGCGTCTTCTTCAGTTGTGGCAATGGGTTTTTCACACAGCACGTGTTTGCCATTAATCATTGCAAGCTCCGCATATTGCTTATGGAATGAGTTTTCGGAAGTAACTACGACCCCATCCGAGTTTTCAATTAGCTTCAGAGGATCGTCAAAGCGTTCTATGCCGAAGAGATTCGAGGTCTTTGCGCTTCTAGAAGAATCTTGATCAAATACACCCGTAATGCTTGTTTCTGAGAGAGACTGAATCTGCCTTATATAGCTGTATCCGTGCGTGTGGGCTATTCCAAGAACCCCAATCCTGAACACCTACACCACCTCCAGGAGCTTCACAGGTCTCCCGCTTTCTGCAGATCGGTTGGCGGCCAGCGAGATCTTCAACGCCTCAATAGCCTCATTACCATCAACGGGAACCTTTCTTTCTTCTTTCACCGCTTCTATGAACTTCTGTATGTGTAATCCATAAGGATCATTGGCTGTGGGGGTGCTCTTTGAGAAAGACGGGAGATCCTTAGACGCAGTCTGCACCCTAATAGTGAAATCCTCATCGCTGTCGTAGGTTATCATTCCATCTCTACCCACGAATTCGAAAGAAGTTGTGAATTTCGAAGGAGCGTTTTCCGGCTCTGCCCAGCTGCCCTCGACATGTGCCAGCGAACCGTTTGCGAATTTGACGACAGCTATGGCATGGTCTCTGTTTCTGCCTGGATGAGAAGGAGTGTTTTTCACGCTTCTTGCGGTTATGGACTCTACTTTTCCCAGGACCGTTCTCAAGAAGTCGAAGTCGTGAATGGAAAGATCAAGAAGAACTCCGCCGCTTCTAGCGAGTTCGTCGAACCAATTGTTCCAGCCGTGCTTTGGAAAGACACCACCGCGATACATCCTTGCCATGACCACCGTGCCTATCGCTCCGTCTTCCATAAGGCTCTTTGCCCTAGAGTAAGAGTCAAAGAATCTCACTACATGATTCACACCCAGCAGAACGCTGTTTTGCTTGCAAACCTCAACCATTTCTAGAGCGTCTTTGAGAGTACGAGCTATTGGTTTTTCGCAGAAAACATGCTTCCTGTTTCTTGCTGCTTCCACCACAAGATCCCTGTGTGTATCCGTAGGTGTACAGATACTGACTACCTCTATTTCGTCATCGGTGAGTATCTCCTCCACAGTGGATGCTTTTGAAGAGGTGAGTCTTGCACATTCCAGAGTCTGTTCCCTTGAGAGACTCGCTACTGCTTTCACATTGACGTCTTGCAGGCTGCTGTACGCAATGGAATGAACCTTTCCCATCATTCCACAACCGATAATCCCAACGTTTGTCATACAAGTTCCTCCCGAAATACTCTATATTTTCAAGTTAATCGTCTCGATATCGAGAAAATCACTTTCCTTCAGATCGAGTTCCTGGATGACTCTTTTCAGATAGCTCCTCTTGGAAACCTGCTCAGGTATGTGGGAATCTGTTCCGTAGGAGAAAGCAACTCCCGATCGTTTCATAATATCCAGAACTTCTAATCGCGGCGTTTTTGATGGCTCATGTATTTCGAGTGCAATATCGTTTGCCTCGAGATCCTTTGCCAATCGCGAGTACCAGTCAAACGTGAAGTACTTGTGAATGATCTGCCGTTCAATCTCCCTCTTCTTGTCGAATCCCGGATCGTGATCAAGAAGAGGTAGAAGCGGGAGATAGCCCTCGACGTGCCCAAGAATCTGAAAGCCTCCTCTTCGTGCATTTTCGGCAATGATACCTTTGTAAGCTTGCCAGTAATCTTCACTGTTTGTTCCCTCTAGCGGAACTCTGTGAAGACTCGCAATGATGTACTCTATTTCGCCCATCATAAAAGGGAGTAGTATGCCGCTCTTCCCGAGCCCGGTTTCCACGCCGAGATGAGCGGAGATGCCGAGCCTCCTGGCGCTTTCTTTGAATGCTCCGAAGGCCTCAAGATAGTCTTTTGTGAATTCTATGCTGGATGGATGGTTTAACTCAAAGTGATCAGTCACGCCACATACACTTACATTGCCTTCCAAAGCTTCAAGAAGCCGGGAAAAAGTCATCTCTCCGTCTGAATAGCTTGTGTGCAGATGATAATCAAGTTTTGTCAGATTCAATTTTCAAACCTCATTTCTTCAGTGAAATTCCATCGAAATCGACAGATGATTTTATGTTAAGTAAATCGAGGGTTGTTGGCGTAATGTCGACTAGAGTACCTCTCTCTACACAGTTCTTTGTCTTGTGAATATCTCTAAACATGAACACGGAGGGCTCCTCGTGGAAAGTTCCGTGATATCCGAAAAAAGACCCGGGCCTTCTCGACTTCAATGAGTTTGAATATCCTCTTTTCAAACAGAAGGCGATGTCAGCATACTCGGGGTTGTGCAACTTCTTCATTTCTTCTTTTGTATAGACTCTATCTGTTACGCTGATTTTCCTCAGAGCATCCACGAGCAGAGCTGTCCTATTCATTGCTTTTTCCGTCAGAGTGTAGATGTTTACGGTTGGGTATTTGAGCATAAGAATGTCAGTCTCTTTAGAAACCCTCTTTCCTTCCTTACCAAGTTCGGCTTCGAGACCGATCCTGGCAATAACTTCACCTAGATCAAGATCCGTAGGATTTTCGGCCAATGACATGGAGTGATCGGAACTAATGACTATAACGAATTCTCCAAATGTCTCTTCAAGAAAGTCGGCTAAAAGCTTCAACTCGCCATCTATCTCTTCCAATTCTCTTATCGTCTTGTGGTGAAGAGGTCCGTATCTATGCCCCGCACTATCCAGAGACTGATAGAGGCAGAAGATAGCGTCATACTTCTTTTCTTTACTCTCCTTTGTTAGCGCCTTCCGTATTGCATTGCTTCTGTTTCCGTCAACCTGGACATGCTTCACTCCCTTTCTTCCCTGAAGCATGAAATGCTGTATCGAGAGGATGGTGTAGTTGTTTTCGTATAAACAGTCGGTTATTGGCGCTCTTTTGAGATCTCTGAGTCTACCCTCCACTCTCATCTCTTCTCTGTTCAGGATAGTGTTGGAGTATATGCCGTGTTTTTCGGGATATACACCCGTCAATATGGTGCTCATCATGGGTGTGGTAAGTGTAGGAAAACACGATCTCATATTCCTCACCACGGAACCAGTCTTGGCAACACTATCCAGGAAAGGAGTCCTGGCCTTCTTCAACACCTCCGGACCAAGCGAATCGATAGTAACGAAGAGGAGAGGGATATTCTTCATTTCAGGACCAGCCTCGAAACGACGGGCAGATGATCCGAAGCGTATGAAGCTACAGTGAACGCATCGACGATCTCGAAATAGTGATTCACGAAGATATAATCAATCTGCCGGCCCGGTCTATCTGCCGGTATCGTATGAAGACTCTTGTCAAGCGCATGATTCACCGAATTGAAGTGGTTAAAAAACTCGGGGACACCGTACTGCAGATCATACCACTCGGCGTTGAGATCGCCGGCAATAATCGCCGGAATCTCTTCGTGCTCAAGATACACCTCGAGAATCTTTCTGAGTTCCGTCTGGATTTCCATGATCCCGCCGAGACCGAGATGCGTGCCCATCACCAGGACTTCCCGGCCCTCGATCTCTGTGACGATTGCGGAACAACCTCTATCCACGGCAAGCATCCATTCTGGTCTCGGGAGCACAAAACCAAATTCGGCCGTTATCGGGAATTTACTGAGAACAGCGTTGCCGTAGTTGCTCCTGCCCTCCGCCAGACTGAAGAAGTAGCTCATGTTGAGTTCCTTGGCAATAATCTCTGCCTGTCTCAGTCCTGCGCTCCTCGGATTTTCCTGATCGACTTCATTGAGAATAAGAATATCTGGATCTACTTCCCTTATGGTCTCGACAACTCTGGAAAAATCCAGGACACCGTCTATTCCCAATCCGTGCCTTATGTTGTAGGTCATGACAGTCAGAGATGTTCCCATCAGAGTCCCTCCAAGGAATATTGAAAACATAAAGCAAAAAACTATTCTGCGCATATAATCACATCCAATAGTCCGCAGATCTTTCGAGGAATCTCCTTCAAATGGTAAAATCCCGTGAAGACATGCGATCCTTTGCCGTAGGCAATTATAGGCACATAGGCAGCAGTGTGGTCGTTACTCGACCAGCTCAAGGAAAAGTCACCATCGGGTTTGCCATAAGGCACCGCGACTCCTCCGGTCTCGTGGTCTGAAAGCACGATCAATAGATCGCTTTCCAAAGAGAGCTGTGAAAGCAAATAAGAGAGTACGTCCCTGAAGGCAGCCAGTTCGGCCAGCACGGCCTCTGAATCGTTGACATGAGAAGCATCGTCAATTCTGCCGGCCTCAATGACGAGTAGCTTGTTTCTCTCTTCCTGCATGAATACAGCTAAAGCCCTTTCGACCATTTCCAAGAGAGTGGGCTCACCGGGAATCAATTCATTCTCAAAGCTTTTGTCTCCCATGGTTACAAGGGCAACGGTTCCCTTCAGCATTTCGGAATCCGGAGATCCAATCTCCTCGAAATTCAGTCCAAGAACCCTGTAGCCGCTGTCTATGAGTTCGTGTATTCTGCTTCTTGGCGTCGGTTTCTGAGTAAAGGGATTGATTCCCAGCTCTTCAAGACCACCGGCAAAGAACAAATCGAGGGGACTTTCCATTAGAAAGTCTGTAATTACATCCGTTTCCTTCCTTTGCGCATGAGCGTAAAGGGCTGCCGGAGTGGCGTCGTAGTAACGTGTGTTTGTAACCAGGCCGAGCCACCAACCCTTGTCTTTCAGGATATCCGCCAGCGTCTTCACTTCTTCTCCTAATGCATTCATGCCAAGATACCCCGTCAGTGTCTTCACACCGGAAAAAAACGCGGTTGCGGCGGCAGCCGAGTCGGTTACAAGATTATCTAGAGCCTCATTTCTGCCGATACCGACTACGGGACTGTGGCTTCCCATGACTTCTCCAGTTACCAGTTCCGATATGTATAGATGGTTAAAACCCATCCCGTCACAAATCAGGATGACGATATTCTCAGGTCTACTGCTTTCCAGCGAGAGAAAAACAGAAGAAAAGAATACTAAAAGCATAAAGAGAGTCGAGAGCTTTTTCATATTACCACCCCTACTAGCCCTTCAAACCGGTCATCGTAATACCCTCGATGAATTGCTTCTGCAATTTGAGATACAGCACCACTATCGGTATAACGGCCATTGCGGCGGCCGTGATCTGAAGGTGCATCAAATCCCCGTAACGCTGGGTGAAATACTGTACTCCGAGTTGAACAGTCCTGTGTTCATCGTTGTTAACAACCAGAAGAGGCCACAGGAAAGCGTTCCAGGTCGCCATAAAAGAGAAGATCGCCAGCGCAGACAGTGGTGCTCTTATGTTTGGAATCACGATGATTCTAAAGATCTGAAACTCGGAGCATCCGTCTATCCTGGCCGCATCTATCAAGTCGTCGGGAATAGTGACAATGAATTGCCTCATGAGAAATACGCCGAAGATGCTTACTGAACCCGTTATAATCAGAGCCAAGTAGGTGTCTACGAGCCCCAGATTGTAGATCATGATATACAGCGGGATTATGGTAACAGGAAAAGGAATCATCATCGCGCCGAGCAGAGTCTTGAAAATCGAGTTTCTTCCTCTGAACCTGTATTTTGCAAAGGCAAAGCCGGCGAGGCTGGATGTGAGCAATGTGAGAGTGACCGCAACGGTAGTTATTAGAATGCTGTTCAAGTAATACCTCAAAAAAGGAACGGAACTGAATACTTCGGCGTAATTCTTTAGGGTGAATCTGTCAGGCAGGAACTTAGGGGGGAATCTCATAAGCTCACTTTGATCTTTGAATGTAGACAAGATCATCCATACAAAGGGCATAATCATTATTATTGAAAATGCTATCAAGAGAGTATATGAAATAGAATATACAATTATGTTGCTCTTCCTCTTCGATCTCAAGGTCACTCCTCCTTGAAAATCTTTGTGACCCTCATCTGAACAAGAGTAATCACCAGTATTATTGCAAACAGAACGATTGACATTGAACTAGCATAGCCCATCTGTAGCTTATTGAATCCCGTCTGCCAGATGTAGAAGACAGCCGTTTTCGTATCTGCATTTCCTCCCGTCATCATGTATATCTCCGTGAAAACCTGAATCGCGCCGATCGTCGAAGTTATGAACACAAAAACAAGAGAGGGCTTCATGAGCGGGATTATGATGTTCTTGACCTTCTGCCAACGCGTTGCTCCGTCGATATCCGAGGCTTCCAGAATGATACTAGGTATGTTGTTCAGCCCGGCCAGGAAGATTATTATGCTGTATCCAACGGACCTCCAGACTGAAACAAACACAACTGACCAGATGGCTATTTCGGGATTGCCCAGCCAGTTTATCGGCTCCGCCCCGAAGAGTCCTATGAGATAATTCGCTACTCCGTAATACGGATGATATATCCATGTCCAGATAACGCTTATCGCAACAACCGATGTCACGGCCGGAAGAAAGTATATCACTCTGAATACGCTCTTGAACTTCGGGATAGAGTATATGAGGAGAGCAAAGAAAAAGGAAATTACGATTTTCACGGGTATAACGCCAAGAGCATACTTAAAGCTTATCCAGAGCGATCTCAGAAAATACTCGTCTGTAAAGGCCTTCCTGAAGTTCGCAAGCCCCACGAATGGTTTGTTCGGCACGAGGATATTCCACCTGTGAAACGAGATAAAGAAAGCGAACATTGCCGGGAAGAAAGTAAGAAAGCAGACTCCAAACAGGGACGGCAGAATGAAGAGATACGGAGCCCTCTTCTTATCCGGAATCAGTCTTACGACGGCAACGAGAACCACAACGCTGCCGATCAAAGAGATCCACCATCCGTAACCGGCAATGCCCAGGAAATCGAGGAAGAACTTTGATCTTAGAACCTCCTGCCATTCAGTTCTCATGAAGATGATCGTGATGTTCAGCACCAGCAAAGAGACAGCTGTTCCAAGAAGAAATGAGATCTTCCCTATCGCAAGGAACAGTGCAAAAAGGCAGACCAGGACAATATAGACGGGCAGGAGGTTAAACGCACCCCAAAAAGAGAAGTCAGCAACCCTATACACAACTTCTCCCGATGCGTAGGGCAGGAAGAAAGAGAGAATTATTAGTAACAACCCTGCAGCTATTAAAATTTTACTCAGTGAATTATCTGATAGCTCTACCATTGAAAGACCTCCGAATCAGGCTTGCCGCTAGACCCCGGTTTAGGATCAGAATATTCCAAAGGTCTCTTCGAGATACTGGTTGATTTCGTTTATCGCCTTCTTGAGCGCTTCCTCAGGATCGGCCCCTTTGTTGATTATGCTGTTGTACGCCGTTTCCCTAAGAAGAGCCGCCGGATTTCCCCAACCGGCAGAGAACGTTGGCACAGCATAATTCAGTGAATCCAGAATCGGGCTCAACAAAGGATCATCTGCAAACTCGGGATCATTGATCACGCTATAATAAGAAGGGAGTTCTCCTGTATCTTTGAACCACAGTTTCTGGGCTTCGGGCGAGCTTATAAAAGCAAGCCACTTCGAAGCGATCTCCGGAGTTCTGCAATCGCTCATGAGAACAAGAGCCCAGCTTGTCAAAACCGAGCTTCTGCTTCCTGTCTCGGGGTGCGCCGGAGGGAGTGCGGTTCTGAATTCGAGATCGGGATGCCCGCCGACCTGGAAAGAACCGACCATTGCTCCATGTCCGAACACCATAGCTTCTTTTATCTGTCTGAATCCCGTCCACCTCGAACCAAATTCCGGTACATATACTTCATGTTTCAGCACTGCATCAGTCAAGAATTTCAGGCCTTCAAGCTGAGCATCTTCGTATGCGACTTTCTTTTCTTCATCGCTTGCCCAGAATGTTGCGCCTGCCTGCCTCATGAAACTCTCAATAACCGGTTCGTAGCCTTCAATTCCCAGCCCTGATTGAACCATCTTGTTTCCTTCCCAAATCGTCAGCTGTTTTGCGTACTCAAGGAGTTCGGTCCAGTTTTGAGGAGGGCTATAGGGGTCAAGACCCGCCTGTTCGAAGAGATATGGATTGTAGAAGAGAACAATTGTCTGAACATCTGTCGGAAAGCCGTACAGCTGACCATCGATAATCAGCTTGTCAATAGCCGCTTCTATGCACTTCTCTCTCATCTCTTCCGCCGTGGCGACACTTGCATTTATTGGTTGAATCAATCCATAACCGAAGAACTCCTCCATCGCCGTGGCTGGAATCTGTGCGACATCTGGCCCACTTCCCGCTGCCAGAGCAGCAAGTAGCTTAGTCTTATACTCTGAATATGGTATTGTCTGAACCTTGATTTCTACATCGGGGTTTTCCTTCATGAACTCTGAAGCCATTTCCATGATAATCATCGCTCTGCTCGGTGAATGGTGCATCCAGTGGACGATAGTTGTTTTTGCCATTGCAGAAGTAATCAAGAGCAACGAGGCAACAAAAAGTATCATAACTCTCTTTCTCATAAAACGCACCTCCTAAAAGACTCCCAGTATTCTCCCTACTGAAACAGCGAGGGGTGTTCTCAAAAGCTTCTGTTCTGTAACCTTAAGAATCATCATTTCGAGCTCGGTGTGGCCCAGCGACATATCGAACACTTTCTTTCTAAGATAATCAACCGCTTTGTCGGAGAAGAAAGGATTGCGGCTGTTGAGCACTATCGTTTCAAGCCCGAGCAAGTCGACAACATTTGCGATAGCTGCTGCAAGTTTGTCAAGTAGTTGTTGAAAGGCTCTCACGTATTCTTCGTTGCTGTTCTCCGAATATAGTTCATTGAGAAACCGCAAGAAGGAACGATCGTCCATTTTCAGACTTCCGTTCGGCACCAACCCGGAGAATCTGTCGTGAAGGTTTTTGGGATCGAAAAAGGCAGCAACACAGCCCTTTTTGCCGCACCAGCATTCGGGACCGGAAGGGTCTACCTGAAGATGGCCGAATTCTCCTGCTCCGCCATGTGGACCTCTGAAAATCCTTCCGTTAAGCACGAGAGAAGCTCCGAACTCCCTGTCTATATATAATGCGTCTCTTAAGGGAATAGAGCCCAGAAGCATTTCTGAAACCAGCAGGGCGTTAGCGTCATTCTCTATCTCAAGTGTTGTTTTCCACTCATCGCTTAGCTTCTTAAGATTTACCGTTTCACTCTGCGTGTAGAAGCTCTTCACGACATTGCCTGTCGATTCATCCACGATCCCCGGAGTCACGATGCTGAAAACGAGAACCGCAGAGATACTCTCATCGAAGCTGTTCCGAATAATCTTAGGTATTTCGTACAGTTTGTCCAGAACATCATATCTTGAATGATCCAGAGATCTTGCGTGCTTAACTCTGCCTGACAAATCGCCCAAGACTATGTTCATCGTTTTGGAATGTATGTGAACTCCGCCGACAAGCAACTCTCCGTTATTCACATTCAGCACCGAATACGGTCTTCCCTTGTGTGTGGACGGCACCGGAGGGCTATCCAGAACAAAGCCCTTTTCAATGAGTTGCTGAGTGAGTCGCGAAATAGTAGCTTTGCTCAAATTCGTTGCTTTGGCTATGGATTTTCTTGACAATCCGCCTTCATTCCTCCAGAGTTCATAAAAGACATCCTTTTCCGCCTTGGACAAACTATGCAAAGCCATCACCTCTCGAAATCGGAATCAAAGCCTGCTCACCATCAAAGACAATGAACAGGCTCGGCAAAAAGAGACAGGTTCTATTCTAGTTTGGCAATGAAAAGATCGTAGCTGCCCATACCATTGGGTCTGTCAACAGTCGAGAACACTATTATTGTGCCATCTGTCCACAAACTTCTTTCATCGTAGAAAGAATTGATCATCATCTCGGGATGACCAATTTCACCCGTAGAGGGATCGTAGAAATAGATGTCGTAGCCCCCTATGGAATCGTCTCTTGATGAATCAAACCAGATCTTTCCTTCAGGGTCGACGAATACAGACCATTCATTGCCACTTGAACTGACTTCATTTACTCTTGTCGGGGTAGACCATTTGCCGTTTTCCTTCTCGGAAACCCAGATGTCTCTCACGCCTGTTGGTTCTAGTCCACCAAAGGCACCCTTTGTGGTGACGTAGGCCTTTGTTTCATCGCTATTTACCCATATCTTCCAGTCTTGAGTCTCTGTGCTCAGTTCCAGGACAACCTCGGGTTCTCCCCATTCGCCCATTTCTTTATCGAAAACCGACCTGAAGAAATCGTAATCCCTGTCTGAACCAGTATATCGACCGAAGTACATCACGAGTTCGCCATCGTTGTTTCTAATTACGCATGGACTGATCTCGTTCTGAGAAGAGTTTATAGCTCCCTTCACCGGTTCAGGCTCACCGCAGTTTCCGTCATTCCAGGTTGCCTGGTAGATGTTGTAGCCCTGGGTAGCGAAATAAATCGTGTTTTCGAAGACCCACGGCATTCTGTCCACACCAGAAGTGTTCACAGATAGAAGCTCCGCTTCGATCAAAGCGAAAGCCGACGAGAAGACCAATAAGACAGCCACCAAAACTAACATAGTTCTTGCCATTGGAAGCACCTCCTTGAATCGCGCACTATTCAGTCGAAAACTGTAGGCTTCATCAAATAAGCAAAGAGAAGTATTTTGTTTCATAGCGAGACTAGCACACAACTAACTTTATATGAGAAGAAGAGAAAAACCAAATCCATCGTGAGGGAATCAGCCATCGAGAATAAACTAGAAGCCCAAATATCCATGAATAACCGATTATTGTGCAATCAAGTAGCAGCTATATTTTGTTGCATACTGAAACTTAATAGTCATGATTACTACAGAATTGCGCGTGTTTTACTCGATACAGGATGTAAAGAGCCGCTGAACGCTTTGAGGAAACGTCCGCCGTAAGCCATCCAAGAGCATGGATCCGTTCATTGAAAAGATCAATCGAGAAAGATCACTTTCGAGACGTTCGCTACGCTCACGGAGAAGGCGAGTGAAAAGTCAGTCACTGCTGAAATTAGACGCAATGCCGCCTTCGGCGGGACGCAAGGCGCCGAAAGAACATCGACGGACGCAAGGCTGCCTTCGGCAGGAGGCGATTTTGAAGCCTGTCTGTTCGCACAGACCAGTTTCGGCTTTGCGAGACCAATAAGAAGCATCGAGAAAGAGCCAGTAGAGACGCTCGCTGCGCCAGAAATTCCGCTGGACGCTTAAGAGCAGAAAACCCTTTGTACGCTGTGAAAAGCCAAGACCCTAGTCACGCCTTTACCGCTCTTTTCATTCTTGTCGGAGAACGGCGAACCGATAACGGATAACCGTTTCTTATTCAACTCGCAACTTGTCTCTTGCAATTGTTTCAAAGATCGAGGTTCTGGCCGGTACACGCCAAAATGACTGAAAGTCAGAAAAAACTTTCATCGCCGTAAAGCTCCTAGTAAGAGAGGTTCTTGGTTGTTGTAAGAGCAAGAAAAGAAGCACCAAATTCGTTTCGCCCGAAATTCTTCCCCCTCATGTCATCCCGTATAGCGTACCCTGAAATGGATTTGTTAGGATCATCCCGTGATGCACCTGCACGGGATCTCGCCCTGAAGATCCGCTATACGATTAAAAACGGTGAACCGCTGAGCGCTGTTCAAAACAACGTTGTCTGTCAACGGTCCGCCGTCCTCCGATAAGATCAATCGAGAAAGAGCACTGTCGAGACGTTCGATGAGCCAACAAGAAGACGAGAACCCTCTAGACTATTTCTTGTCCTCTCTCCTCATCTCGTGCTCTCCAAGCTCTTCTTTGAAACAGACACCCTCCGCCACCTCGTGGCCCTCCTCCCTCAAGGGAGGACCTAAGATCATCATCCAAAGAGCTTGATAGGTCTTGAAGCTCTGCTCGGAGAACGGTGAACCGATAACGGATAACCGTTCCTGCGACTTGCAACTTGTAACTTGGAACTGATGACCAAGAACCTGGACGCGAGGCGTCGGAACGAGGAACTGCTCTTGTTCCCAAAAAATGGAGTCTCTATTTTTCAGGCGATCTCTAAAGTGTTTTGACGAACCAATCTACGGTGGCCCCGATCAACTGATCAAAGGCTGTCGTGTCCCCCGTGAAAATGTTGAACGTATGGTCCGCGCCTTCTATAAGAAGAACTTCTGACTCATTGCTTCTTGATGCATCGACAATTCTCTGAGCATTTACAGGATCAACTACTGTATCTAGAGCACCATTGATTGCTAGTACTGGCGCTGTGGAGTTAGAGAAGACCTGTAACACGTCAGTGCCATAAACTTCATCGAACCACTGAAGCCCGAGTTTAAGAGGAGTTCTCCATTCAAAAGTGAGTTCATAGTAACCATTTTGCTTTGCTATCTCATATGCCTCCAAGCTTCCAACTCCTGATAGGTCCGGAGCACCTGCCCAGCAAAGCACCGATTTGTAAGCCGGATTCTGTCCTGCAGCGAGCAAAGCGATTGTTCCTCCCTGGCTCCAACCCATTATTCCTGCTCGATGGCCGTCTATTCTCGGAAGACTTGCTGCGTAAGCGAAGGCGATGTTTGTATCGTCCACAGCCGATGTGAAGTTGTAGTCGATATAGTCTGCGGTACTCTCGCCGTTTCCAATGAAGTCGAAGCGGACACTGGCAATACCTGCCTCTGCCAGAGCAGGAGCTGCAAGTAGGTAGCCTCCGCCGGCTTCGCTCTTGTCAGAGCCGGTTCCATGAAGCATGACGACTATAGGAAATGGTCCATCGCCTTCAGGGATGCAGATAACGGCGGGAATATCATGATCGATATTGGGAATCATGACCGATATTTCCGTATACGCCGCAGGAATCTTCAATACCGTTCCCACCTGCAGTGCAAACTCATCAGTGATTCCGTTGAGCTCGGCGATTTCCTTCCAGTCGACATCATAGGCCTCTGCAATCTCCCATAGAGTGTCTCCCTTTACAACAGTGTACTCGGTTCCGGCCGCCAGAAGCATGGTGCCAAGAAGCAAGACCAGAACTACGGCCAGAGAAGCTCTCCTCGTAACTTTCAATACAGTCACCCCTCACATAAGGATTTGGTTTCAATTTCAGTATACACCCCCAGAAAAAAGACGATAAGACAAATATCTTTCTTTCAGGTTATTTGAGCAGCTGCCACTCTATAGTCCAGTTGTCGTGGCTCTCATGCTTTACTAAGGCAGAGTTATTTCATTTACCACGTCCGCATTTCCTTCTAATGCAAATGAATCTCTTGGCAAGAATAGATTGCGAAAAATCCTGAGGCATCAAGAGCATTCTCGTAACCTTGGCAATCAGTATGTGCTGCAAACTTGAACGGCGTAGTCGAATTCTTCTCCGTGCTTCATCCACAAGAGAAGGAAAGAATTTCCTCGTAAAGGAAACGTCCCTGCGATAAGAATTTCACTCGATTCAGAAACTTCAAGCAACCGGATTGTTTCTGATCCATCCAGTCTCATTGCCTTCAATTCGAAGGCATCTCCATAAACGAGCCATTCGCCACCGGGGAGGACCGCGCAAGAAGAAGCGGTAAAGACAGTTCCCGGCTTAGAGGCAGTTTCGTTCGATGTGCTGAATAATTCTATTTCATTATTCTCATCCACAAAGAAAACCGTCCCCTCTCCTTGAAGCCATTGCAGAGTATAAGTCGAGTATGTTATTCCGATCAGCATTCTGGATTGTACCTCGTTGTCGAGCACATACAATTGCCCTCTCGGTTCGCGAAACAGTCCATACCTTCCGGAGTAATCATGATCGAAGAACTCCGTTCCTTCGATCGCGTTGTAAGAAAACTCCTCAAAGTCTCCCGAAGCACCAATGACGATGACATTTCCAGCATAAGAAAAAATCAAGAGTCTTCCATCCGAGTCCCAGTCGAATCTATACCGTTCAGTTGAAACAATCTCCAATGCCTCAGCCGGAAGAGGAAAGATCTCGAATTCACCTGTCGAAAGATCGAGTATCCTGAATCTCGTAGAAGGATCACTACCCGGCCTCATCTCTATCATTAGCCTATTTCTATCGGCGGACAGTCTAAACCTTTGAGAGGGATAGCCATTCGATGTCACATCAAGCCAGATCAACTCTCCTCTTATCATGTCAGTCGGTCTTTCCACAACTTCAAATACCTCAGCAGGTCCTCCAAGGTGAGCTGAGTCGCTTTGATTTTTTATAACAAGGTTATCGACTCTGTCTCTCAGCTGAAGCTCTCTTTGATTTGACCATCTCGTGTACATGAAACCATAGCTTCTGAAGACCTCTGTTGCCTCCTCGACGGCCTTGTCAAGGGAGTCGATTAGTTCTTTCTTTCCCTCCGCAGTTACAAAATTGCCTTCACTTTCGACTTTTGCCAGAGATGCTTCAATACTATCTAAACGTTGATTGAGGTACTCCTCAGCTGCTTCAGAAGCTGCTTTTCTTTTTTCAACCATTTCCAGGAAATCCATGAATTCTTCGCAGAGTCCCAAGGAGCTATTGAGATCCCCTGCTGCAAGGCCAATTACAAGAGGGTCATCTAGAGTGAGAGGGAAGGCGATTCCTGACTTCTGAATTGAGGCGTTCTGTATCGAGTAACGTATGCTGTAAGCTGGACTGCCTGCAATCGTACTATTCGGATTGGCTTCAAAATCGAGAATCATCTCGGTGAAAGCTTCCACTCTCGATTTCAGATCATATCTTGCGTCTTCTAGATCGGCCGACTCAAAATCTGAAATTCTGAGGCTCGCGACGAGCTTGAGTTCTTCATTTCTGGAGATCAGGTTTCTCAAGAGTTCGCCTTCCGAGCTCTCATTAGGGATGTCCAGTGAAGGAACTCCGTGGCGTTGTATATACTCCATCTCTCTCTTCAGGAGGAATAGCTCGTCCCTAAGCTCGACCCAGTAAGCATACAACTCATCGACGGAATCTGTAATTGCCGCAGCTTCTCTCAGTTTGTTTTGAGCCAGGTCAGCCGTGATCTCTTCGGACCACAGGTCGGCAATTGTCTGAACCATGCTCTGTATTCTCTCGGTCCATTTTTCAAGGTAGTTCTCTTCAAGCTCAATGAAATCTCTTCTCACCATAGCTGATAGAATCTTGAAAATCTCCAGCTTTTCGCGCTGAAGTACGAGATAAGCCTCAAGATATTTGTAAGTCTTGCTATTCTTTTCATCCAGGAGATAGCTCCACTCAGAAAGGGAGGAGCCATTTTCTTGAAGAGACTGATTCCTGTTCAAAAGGGCGATTCTGTAAGAATCGAAAGCACTGACTTCCCGAGAAAACTCATGGAGTCCAGAGCCGTCTGAATAGTGAAACTTCGGCACACTGATGAACAAATTATCAAGCTCCGTGTCTATTTCAATTGCTCTGTCTAGAAGGTCATTTGTGAGTTCTCTTTCTTTTGTCCAAATCGCGTAAAGACCTTCAAGAATCCAACCGCTTTCAAGAAGGACAATCTCGGGCGAATCGGAGCGAAGTCTCTTCAAGAAATCATTCCCAAATCCATTTTCTTGATTACTGAAAGCCTTGATCAAGTCATTGAAACTTGGGAAATATGTGTTTCCAAGATGGATGCTGGTCTTTTGCAAATAAACCTGGAGAAACCCTCTGATCTCATCGGTCATCTCGGAGTTTATCTTGATAATCTCTTCCTTTAAATCAACTGTGTGGAAAAGAGTGTAGAACTCTTCTCTGAATTTGAACCTTGCATTCTCGATCTCCTCACGAAAGCCTGCAATAGTCGAACTCAACTTCTCATTTTGCTTTGAAGCCTCTCTTTCGATTTCCTTGTTTCGGTCAATGTATTCACTCTCGCTTATTTGGCCTTTCTCTCTCTGCGAATCCAATTCTGCCTTCAGGTTTGCACCAGATCTCGCAGAAGCGGCTGCGTACTGAGCTGCAACACTGTGAATCTCCTGATTGAAAAGCAAAAGAGTAATTTCATCCCTATTCAATCTGTAGAACAACTCTTCAATCACAGCAGTGGAATGATCGGGAGAGGGAATACTATCAGCCGTAAATCGAGAGGCCATCTCGATAATTTCGGCCTCGATTGTTTGAACAACGGTCAGCTCTATGAACGGATCCTCTTTCTCCACAACTTCTGGAACCTTATTGAGAACCTCGTTCGGAAGGGTTTTTCCATCGCTTTCCTCAATCTTCGAATCTTTCATTTTTTCGGTAACTGGGTCTGTCTTGCCTGCATTCTTTGCTCGGCGTGTTGCCAGGAAGTAAGCTTTGTCGAAGTAGCACTTATCTATCTCTGAACTGTCGTTACCGACAACTCTTCTGATTTCCTTTAGAAAAGCAACCTCGTTTACTGCCAGCCTGTTAAACATCAGCTGGAAGTAGACGACATTGTAGTACTTTGTGAAGAGCTCGACAACAAGAGAAGGCGTTTCAACAATATTCTTTAGAATACCTTCGGCCTTCTCCTTCACCATTCCCTCAATAGCTTCTTCGGTTAAAGCCTCTCCCTTCTTAAGAATCTCAAGCTTCACCCTTTCCGTCAGCTTCTCCTTCAGCTTTTCTTTGAGCTCGTCCGAAGCACTTGTCAGGATTTCATCCATGAACTTCTTTTCTTCGGAAATTGAAAACGGATCGACGAAGTAAGACTTCCACCAGAAAGTTGCGATCTTGTCTGTGGCGCCGCAACTGCTTTTCACGTAGTCTATGAAAGTAATCTTGTATGTTGAGTCGATAAGCTGCAGAATTGCATTCTTGAATACTCCCTTGAAATCGCCTTTCAATATAGGCTCTAGGATTGTCTTCCAGTTGGCAAGAAAGTCTGAAATCACTTTATGAGCAGTTTCAATAGAGCCCTTTAAGCCTTCTGCCAGAGCATAGTCCATGGAGCTGTACAGCGAAGACTCGGCAATAGCCATAAGCTGCTTGTTCTCTCTCAGCTTCGCCTGCTGATAAGCCAGTAAGAGACTGGACATCTCTTCATCGGAAACACCCTTGCTTCTTGCATCGTTTATGTTCGTAGTAGATACTGCGACTTCTTCCCTGAAGCGGAGCAATAGGGGGTCGTTTGAATAGAGAGCAGACACGAAGTGATCTGCTCCGGATGCCAGTATCCCTGCTTTTTTTGCAAGATTATCTATCGCCATGTTGTACGCCTTGTTTAGCTCGGCAAGAGAATTGCTTTGCAGCTCCGCAGAATAGACTGAGTTAGCAAAGCTGAGAACAGAGAAGAAAAACAGCAAGAGAAAGATAAGACACGTTTTCATGGCTTTCCTCCTATTTTAGGGGACAACAGACTCCATTATTCAGATCCCCTCAATATACTTATTCTCGATTATCATCGACGGCTTCGCAATGACGGCGGCCTTAAGTGATCTGTCTCTACCTCTACAGGCTCAATTCTTGTACTAAAATCTTTAAAGAAAACGAGCAAAACAAATATTATACAAGCCGGTGTCGCAGCAACTATCGTGCTTTCCCCTACTTCCTCTGTATCAGGCCGATCATATGGCCTTCTGGATCTGTAAAGAATGCAAGGATATTATTCCCAGATTCGAACGGCCCCTGGAGTATTTCCTGTCCCTGATTTTTGACTCTTTCAATGATCTCATCCATATCCTCGACTTCGATATATAGAGCCCTGTGAGTCGGAAGAGTCCCTTTGCCCGTGAATATGCCTCCGTTTATTCCTTTAGGGTCTCCGCTCTTGAATGAATGGAATTTCGTATCGCTAACTTCTGTTTCCCATTCGAAAACTTCCTCATAGAATTCCGAAAGTGACTCCCCATCTAGTGCGTTGATTTCCCAGTAAACAACTGGCATTTTCTTAGCCACTGAATTCGCCTCCTAGCGATAACGTATTACTGCTGAAGCTAATCTAGAGTTGCGGTACTTCCCCTTTGATTAGCCGTTGTAAACTCTGCTGAGTAGATCCGTTGAAAATGGTGTTTTCTGTTCTTCAACTTTCTTCTTTCGAAGAAGAAGGTTTCAACGGCAGCCCAGATGAAAACCCAACTCGCAATGACCAGAATTTCGTGAAGAGCGTACGCGTTAAATGATAATTCCGTAAGAATCGAAGCAATGCCCATGGCCAGCATGCCGACTACAATAAGAATGACACTTAATCTTGCCAGTCTTTTCAGATCAAGATCAATGTAGTAGACTAGCGGAACAAGAGAATCTCTGACCCTCGGAAAAAACTCTTTCATCTCTGATTCAGTTCCTTCGATTGAAACACTTAAGCCTCTTCTCAATGGAAGGTACCTGGTCCTCTCTTCAAGTAATTCGATAAGCTTTTCAGCATCATGCTTTCCAAATGATTTGTCTTCCACCTTGACATTTACGGTGCCGTCATCGGCTCTCTCAGAGTAGTTTTTCACACGCCTATCCAGCTCACTTGTTTCGACTTTCACCCTTTCTAGACTGGTTTTGTTCAAGAACTCCATCTCCCTGAGCCGATATTCATGCTCACCAAACAACCTGGCGCCGTTTGCCGAATGATTGCGATGAAAGATTATAAGTCAACCGCCACACAAAAGCGAAGGATTTACAGGACAACCGCTGCGCTAAGAGTTCGCGGAGTATGACTCCACAGAAGGCAGGAATTTCGTGGAATAACGATCCACAAATCTCCTTCATAGTCTCTATAGAATTATTCTCATGCGAAGAACGCTTCGTTCGTCATAGAAGTATGAGTCACTACAAGGGTCCTTCAGATGATCAATTGTCTACGCTTGATGAGCAGCTTCACTCTTTCTCGAACAATCGGCCTCTTTTTACTAGAGAGATACAGTCAGAACCTGTTCAGTAATGCCATGAGTATTTCCGCTCTGCGTCTATTCTTTTTCACGTAAAAACCCCCTTGAAGGATTGGAAATGACTGATAAGAAGGTCGAAGGATCTAAAGAAGGCAAAATACATCGCATCCCCACTTTCATCCTACCCAATTGACAGCGCGAGCAAAAGGCTCATGCAAACTCATCTTCTAACAATCTTGTAAAGAAGAAAAAACATGCAGACTAATCTCTAGCCTCCCGTTAACCAGTGACAAGTTTGAGAAGACAGCCGACGACAGCGCTTTCAAATAGGGCAATGATATCTTGGCTTGATTCGACTATACTTGAACGGAAGAGACTCAGTAACCGAACCTGAAGGGAGACAGTCTACGTGAATAGTGATTTTAGTGAGATATCACTCAGAATAAGTGGAGTATACGAGGAAATTGCCAAGACTCATTGCTCATCGAAGTCGTACTCGCTTGGGCATATTAAGCTTAAGACGATAGAGCTAATTCATCTTGTTAGAAAAACCTTCTGTCCGCAGCTTTCACATACGCAAATCGTTGACGGCCAAGAGATACTATCGGAGGCTTTGAATATTCTAGGGGAAATGATTATGGAGATTCGGCCTGAACTGGGAGAAAAAGGAGCAGAGAGAGTTGTCAAGGAATTTCTGGCTGAGTTACCATCGATTGCTGTGGCTCTTGTTAAAGACGTGAGAGCCGCGTTCGAAGGAGATCCTGCGGCTCAGTCGATTGAAGAAATCATGATTGCTTATCCGGCCTACGAGGCGATAAGCACGTACAGGCTTGCCCACATTCTTTACAAGCTTGAGGTCCCGCTGATTCCCAGAATAATGACAGAATATGCTCATCAGAAGACTGGAATAGATATTCATCCCGGTGCGACAATAGGGACGCACTTCTTCATAGATCACGGCACCGGTGTTGTAATAGGAGAAACCTGCACGATAGGACACCATGTCAAGATTTATCAAGGAGTCACGCTTGGGGCCAAGAGCTTCGAACTCGACGAAAACGGCAATCCGATCAAAGGGATAAAACGCCATCCCGATATTGGTAATCACGTCGTCATATACGCAGGAGCTACGGTCCTTGGAGGGAATACCGTAGTCGGAGACAACTGCGTGATAGGAGGAAATGTCTGGCTAGTTCATTCGCTGAAGCCGGGAGAAAAGATCTACAGCAATCCATGATGCCTCTTCTGAGGACTCCATTATTCGCTTGTGTTAACGTGACAATAATGACAAGCCAGTCACCTTCGGTGGCCAGTCTTTACTTCGCAAAGGCCAGTCTCGCTTTCAGCTGAGGCAGGTTCAGCTGCGACGGGCAATGAGATTTGCTCATCGCTTCCCTCTTTTTGGATGGCACTTTCGGGAACTCCATTGTTTTAAGTCATTAGCAGCTAGAAGAGTCAAGGTTCCTCGGCGTATTACTACTCCTCACTTCATCAAAAACCTTCTGCACTTTTTTAAGCCATTCCTTTCCTCCCCTCAGGTTGAGCCAGTCCCCTCTGAACTCTTCTGCAAGAGTCAGCGAATCGACTCTTTTCTGACTAGTGAGGTTGCCTCTTTCTGCTTTCTCGAAGTCCTTCTTATCGTTTCCTTCTTCCTCCAGAAGATACTTGATAAAGTCAGGGCAGTGGCGAAGAATGTTCAGAAGAATCTGTTCCGCTATGTCTAGCTCCCTGTAGGCATAGTTCTTCAGCGCCAATACTGCAAGAGCCTTCGGATGGCCACTGTGGTTCTTAAACTCCATTGTTTTGGCTAATTCATCGAACATTTTCATTCTCCAGCACACAAGTAATTTGCTCGCCAAGAGGTAGTCGTAATCATCCGGGCCGACAAGGGGGAAGACTTCTTCGATAACCCTCAGTGCTTCCCCGTAATCCTTCCGGTCGATCAAGCTATCCACATAATGTTCGATGACTTGCAGGAGTTCGGTGTTGGATGGACTCTCTTCGTTCTCTATAAGTGATGCCCACTTATCCTTTTCAACGATATCGTGAAGGACGTTCAAAGCGAGCTCGCCCACAACGTGAAGGAGCTTCTTCAGTTCGTCATTTTCTCTTGTGGAAAGGAAGAGAAGTGTATTCATGAACTCGAAGTTGAACCGGTACTTCTTGCAGTAAGCTACCATGGTATCGAATGCATGATCGATATCGTTCTGACTTATCGCTGAGTTTATCAGCGTATACATTGGCACTCTTGAATACTCAAGACTGCCGGTCTTCTCGAACGAAATGAAATTAGGTTCCTTAATCGATTTCAAGTTCGAAATTACACCATCAATCGCCGTTCTATGAGAATACTCGTCTGCCATATGTTTATAGATCACATCAAGATCACCGAAAGAATCCCGAAGAAGAGATAGGATCAAAGGCGGATCTGGTTTCTCATCTGTTATCTCAGAAAACTTCTTGCTGAAGAGCTCCTCGTCTTCAAAGTCGTATTTCATGCATAACAAGAGTCCCGATCGTACAACTGGGATTGTTGGCTCCAGCGTCTTCAGATATGCGACATACTCTCCCACACAATCAGTAGCCTCATCCTTGTCCAGGAGAGCGCTTGCAATAGCCATATTGGAGAACAGGGAAGCCTTCTTTTCTATCCCTTTCCAAATGTTCTTCAGTCTATCGAAAAGTTTGCTGAAATCATTGCACACGACAACTTCGTAAAGAAAACCGTCTCTCGACTCGTAGCTGGAGGAATTCAACATAATACCGAGTTCAGAATCACTCATCGAAGCGAACATCTTATTGATAATCAGTTTCGCCCTTGCTTTTTCTTCAGTCTTTCCACCTGCTGCCATGCTAACCGGCGCCAACAAGATATCCCCAAACATAATGTGAGACAGGCTCTTGATGAACTCAGTCACCTGATCCAGATTCAGTTTTCGATTCCTTATCATAGCCAGAATCGGGAACTGCGAGCTCAAATAACTCTCAACAGACGGTAATCTAAGTCCTACTGACGAACCCATAGTATCGGGCATCGAGTATGATGCCAGTACAGAAGGAACAATCTTTCTCAGGTCTTCCTTTAAGGAGCCCTCGAACTGCTCAGCATCTAAGTTTTCGCAAATGAAAGTCGTCAATTCATTACCCCAAAGGTAAATAGGAATATAATGCTCACTATTCACGAAATGTCTGAAAAGCGAGAGATTCTCTCTTACAAGTCCTCTAGATTCTTCGCGGTCTTTCTCTTCGAATAGGGAAAAGAATCTCTTCTTCAAGTCTCTTGTTGACTGATAATTCTCTTCTTGACCGGGTGAAGTTTCCTCTGCCTCATTCAGGGTGCGAAGAAGATCTTCGAGAAGGATGTCGGCTATCTGCTCCTTGACAACATGTGAAGTAGTCTTGTCTGAAAGCATAAGACCGGCAAGATAACCCCTGAAGAATCCGTTGCTCATTATCTTTTCCAGGGGCATGTCCAGAAAGAATCCATCCTTAAGTCCCTTCGCAAGCTCGATTGCTGTGCTTCTTTCAAAGAACGACTCAAGCCCTTCGAGAGTACGATATTCAATATAGGAATTCCTGCTCATCTCCAGTGCCTCCGCCAGGAGGGTCACCTTTACTGTCTCTCTATCCATATACCACCTCTAGCATGTGTAGTAGAACACAATAAATTAATCATCGTTCGTTTTCCAGCGTTATGCAAAGAGATGAAGAAATGTGAAAAAAAACAAATCGCTGGATTAATTGATCTACCCCAGCCCTGCTAAATCAACCTTCTCAGTTAAGCAGAGTCTATCCTTAAATAGGAAAGCGCTTTTCTACCGACTAGAGATCACTGAAGTGAACAGTAGTTCTTATGCTCATATTGGGAGGAAGCTTCCTCCAGAGGTCTCACGAATCTCTTTTTCGAGGGAACACTTCTTTTTAATCCATTGGATATTGATCTTCAGCCCTCGGATGATTGCTCCGCCTCTCAAGCTCTTTGGAATTTGTTTGCTGCAGAATATAAGTACCGGTAATTGCAGAGAGTGATTCCCTGCAATTGCAGGGAAAATTCCCTGTTAATGCAAGAGCCATTGCAACTTCCCCCGGAATTACCTACCCTTGTAGTTAGGACACTATTAGGGGGGGAACAAAGGAAAGCGTTTACTCCCATAGGGAGGTTGTTCTAGGGAGTCCAATTTTCATTAGGAATCGGAACAGTTGTGGTGTAGGCTCTAGTTAGCCGGATAGTCTCTTCAAACGTTATTGTTCCATGCGTGGGCAGTTATCGTAAGGAGGGCTTACGCGGGAAGCTATCAACCGAATCCTCAATAAGTATCTCATCGAAAAGCACAAAGAGTTTGCACAGAACAAGCTTGCACACTTTCTGAGAAGTGATGTTAGCGCCATGGTTCAGGAAATGGTGGACTCGGAGTATCCTGATAGGTTCAAGGTATCTGCGTCCCCCGGACAGGGGCAGTGGGCAGAGATTCCCTGGATAGGTGTTTTCGACAAAGACATAACAGAATCTCCTACAGAGGGTTATTTCGTGATGTACATTTTTACTGCAGACATGTCGGCCGTCTATCTCTCGCTGAATCAAGGCTGGTTATTCTTTAAGGAAACGTTCGGCGCAGAGTCAAAGCAAAAGATTTCTATAGCGGCGGAAGCCTATAGAAAAGTGCTGGGGCAGGAAGAGAGCTTCGACTACGATAGCATAACCCTGGGAACAGATTGAGAACTGGGAGTCGCTTACGAGTTGGGTCACATTTACGGAAAGAAGTATGAGAAGGGAATGGTACCAGGAGATGAAACACTTAAGACAGACTTGCTGGGAATGATTGCTCTCTACGAGAGACTCAAAGGAGTAATCGGCACTGAATTCCCGGAGGAGCGGATCAAGAAGATTATCTTCGAGCACGAGAGCGCTTCACAAGCATCTAATGATGCCAATATGGCCGATGTGAAGAGAAGTGAAGATGAGTCTATCAAGGAAGGAATAGGCAATGAAGGTCATCCTGCTGACATCAACTTCTTGACTCTCCAGAAGGTGAGCGAAAGATCCGGGTTGCCTGTTGACAGAACGGAAGAGTACCTGGATAAATTGGAGAAATCAGGTATCTGCTTATCCAAGACTATTGAGGGCGAAAAACACTTTCCGCTTGAAAGTCCTGAGTTAGTCTCAAGGCTCGATGCGATTCACAGCAAAGGACTATCTCTTAAAGAAGCAATTGAAACAATAAGAGAGGGTGACGAATTGGACTCAAAGAAACTTGAAGAGATGGAGCAGAGAATCGAAAAACTCTCAAGAAGCATTGACTCACTTTCCGCGCTGTTAAGTTCTCACGTTGCAAGATACCACTCAACACCTGAGAAGAAGGGTTTTTGCTATCATATCAAGCAAGCTTTCAAAAGCATCGGAAGTAAGAAAGAGTAACTGAGTTTCAGGGGGTGCGCTTTTCTGGCATACCGTTAGCTTCTTCGCTGCAGTCAAAGATCGGAGGACTGGCAAAAATCATTTGCATCAGAGATCGAGATTCAGACCAGCCAAACGTCATAATAGCGTTGCTAGCAGAAGTGCTGTATTCCCGTTAATGCTAAGGGATTCACGATTTCTGTGAATTGGTGTTGGACTTAACTGAAGAATATATCTCAGGGTTACCCTTTGAGCCCTGAAGAGGTCTGCGAATAAAGAGGCCGCAGTTGCTGCCGATCTTGTTCTCTTCAGGCTCGCCCGCGCTGGTGATTACATCGAAACCGTTTTCTCGCAGCCCTTCGACTAAGTTCAGGTGAACGGTGAGAGTGCCATCGTCCTCTACCGCCGATTTTACCTCCTTCTTAACGATAATACCTGAGAAGCACGAAAACAATCTGGTCCCAAGTTGTCACTTGAAAGGATTGCTTATCACTTAATCTTTGAGAGCGTGTTTTATAATGATCAGAGTTTCCTGACCTCGTGTTCCCTGAGGATATGCTCCTTCCCGTTTAGTTTTATCATTGTAACGTGCGAAAAGGGATTCAAAAGAATTGTCTGCGATCCATCCTTAATGATCCTCCCCGATTGCTCCACTCTCTTCTCTACCCCTGCTTCGACAAGCAGTCTTTCAAGAAACTCGGTGTCCGGGATAGAGCTTAAGTAGTACTTGTTTTCACGCTTTATTAGGGCTGAACTGCCCTTATATGGGCCGTCCAAGTAAACTCCCAGTATCTCGCAGTCATCCGCAGGGAGGATTCTTTCAGCAACATAAGAGCAGGAGAAAATCTGGCCAGCGAAAGATATGCTCACAGTCTCTTCTATACCACCTGCATCAATGACCCTTATACCAATAAGTTCGTTAAGAAAGCTGTCTTTGCTTTTCTTTATGAAGTTGTGACAATCTTTTTGGTCACTCATAGCAGTGAAGAAGACTCTCCCCTTGAATATCTTCAGCTGGTCGACAAAACTGCTTTCAAGCTTGAAACTCGAAGGAACGAAAGCAAATGAATACCCGTCCAAAGAGTCACCTGGAAAAACGAAATCAACGTTGTAACCGAGACTCCTGATTGCCTTGTAAACTGGCAAAATCGCATCGAGCAAGAGATCAAATCTATTGTTAAGATTGTCTGTCTCGTTTATCCAGAAATTCTCATAATCAATGTAAACAGCCGCTTCTCTCTGCGGAACGACCACGCTCCAGTCTGCCAGTCCGGCTATTACTTCTGAAAAGGCTTTTGCGCGTTCAGTTGGATCGCCGTCATAGTCGATTAGGCCTGTGTGAAACTGCTCCGAACCGAACGGCAATTGCCTGAACCTGAAAATCAGTGAACCAAATGCTCCATGGGCGAAAGACTGCTTCACCCAAAAAGAAAGCTGATCAGCACTGTGCCAAGTGTTCACGGAACGCCAATTTACCCTTCCGGGTTGCTGCTCCATTACGAGAAAAGGCTTCTTCTTGAGAGAACGCATTAGGTCATGGTTAAGCGCCTGGAGATCCGGATCATAATCCTCCGCTATGTAATTGTCCCAAGATACGAAGTCGATGGAATCTGAAAGCTTCTTATAGTCGATCTCTGTGAAATTGACCATAAGATTGTGAGTTATTGGAGCCTCGCTCTTTGGCTCAATGATCTCTCTCTGCAGATTATGGTAATTAATCGCAGAGTCAGAAGAAAACCTCCTATAATCTAGTACCAACGAAGGATTTGGAGATGTAAGGGTTCTTCTGGGCGGGTCTATCTCTTCCCATTTATTGAATGTCTGACTCCAGAAGACTGTCCCCCAGGCTCTGTTGAGGTTCTCGATGGAACCATACTTTCTCTTAAGCCAATGTCTGAATGAAGTGGCACAGTTCTCGCAGTAGCAGACCGTGGAATTATGACATCCGTATTCGTTATCGATTTGCCATGCGACTATCCTGGGGTCTCTACCAAAGTGGTCTGCAAAAGCCTCAACAATCCTTGCCGTTTCCTTGCGATAGATGGTCGAGTTGAAACAGTAATGCCTGCGACTGCCGCTTGCGATCAACAATCCGTTGACATCCCTCTGAAGTATCTCGGGAAACTCCTTTATCAGCCAGGGTGGAGGCGTGCAGGTGGGAGTCCCCATTATAACTTTTATCCCTTCTGAATCGAGAAGATCAATAACTTCGTCAAGGACAGAAAAGTCTATTTTGCCTCGTTCCCTTTCGATTATGCTCCAGGAGAACTCTCCTATACGTACCACGTTCATTCCCATTTCCCTCATCACTTTTACATCTTCTTTCCAGCGCTCGCGAGGCCAGTGCTCTGGATAATAAGCCGCTCCAAACCATTTCATCCTTTAACACTCCCAACTGTAAGTCCTTCTATGAAGTACCTCTGGAAAAGAAGAAAAACTACCAGAGGAACAACTGCTGCAATTATAGACCCTGCAGCCATCACATTCCAGCTCGTAACCCACTGACCTTGAAGATTGACAAGACCCAAGGTTACAGGCTTAAATCTATCACTTTGTATAAGTATCAGAGACCAAAGATAATCGTTCCAGATCCATGTAAACTCGAGAATTCCCAGAGCTGCCATAGCAGGTACCACGAGAGGCAAGACAATTCTTCTGTAGATCAAGAAGTGACCCGCTCCGTCAATCATCGCGGCGTCGAATATGCTTTCAGGTATTGTCTTCATGAAGTTTCTCAGGAAGAACGTGCAGAACCCAAGCTGAAACGCAATATGAAAGAGAATTACACCGATATAGCTATCGTAGATTCCGAAAGACATCGACATACGATACACGGGTATCAAAAGCATCTGAAAAGGAATCAACATACCGCCGACAAAGATCATCAAGATAGTTTTGGAAAGCTTGAAATCGTACCATGCCAGCGCGAATGCGCCCAGACTAGAAAGGAATAGAGCGCCAAGAACTGAAGGCACGGTAATTATGAATGTATTCAGGAAATACCTACCCATATTCGCGTCATTCCAGGCAGTTGCATAGTTCTCAAGCCGAACTTCTTTTGGCGGTTCCCACCATCTTCTTCCTAACATGAGTTCATCCATGCTCTTCAATGAAGTAAAAGCAGTTATGACAAAAGGCATTAGCCAGACAAGAACGAGGAGGGTGGCGAATATGTAGAAAAGGGTCCTCTTCATTCGTTTTCGACCTCCCTTTTCAACACGTTCCGCATATAAACCACTATGAACACCAGGGTGATAAGGAACTGGACAGTAGCAATAGATGATCCATAGCCCATCCTGTAATTGTTGAATGTCTTAATATACATGTAATTTGCCATGACAGACGAAGAATAGAAGGGCCCTCCGCGAGTCAGAACATAGACGATATCGAAGGCTCTGAGCGAATCGATAACGCTTACTGTGACAGCCACTATGGTTGCAGGCTTAAGCATCGGAAGCACGACGTTCCAGAATCTCTTCCAAGGACCAGCGCCATCGACCGTGGCAGCTTCGACCAGTTCCTTCGGAACACCCTTAAGCCCGGCAAGAAAGAGAACCATAGCATAAGAAATCTGCCTCCAAGACGCTGCCATTATCAATGAGTAAGTTACTATGGAGGGATCGCTCAACCATGAAACACCTTTGAATCCGAGCAAGGCCAAAAAACTGTTCAAAACGCCGCTTCTTGGTTCGAGAATCCAGGACCAGATTTGTCCAATCACAACGAACGAAAGTGTCATAGGGAGGTAGATCAGTGTCTTGTACACCTTATTTCCTCTAAAGCCTTGGTCGAGCAAAATAGCAATTCCGAGCCCGGCAGGTACGCATATCAAAGCAAATCCAATCAGCCACTTAATGTTGTTTACTAGGGAAACAATGAAATATGGGTCCCTGAACAACTCTCTGAAGTTGTCCAGGCCAATTATTTCCATAGACATTGAGACCCCGTCCCAGTTGGTAAAACTGAGAAGAAGCGTACTGATCAAGGGATAAATGACCCATATAGAATACATTGTGAGAGGAAGGGCTAAAAAAGCCCAAGGAACCCATCTTCTGCTTTTCATTGTTTCCTCCAAACCAAGGTAATCTTTGCTCATATCCTTCTCTTGAAGCCTATTATCCAACTTACGATTCCCAATGCGTGTCCTCTCTGTTTCAAGACCCTACTTTCCATGTTTCCCCCGCAACTGAGTCCTGTCTGCTTGCGTGACTGTGCAGTTAAGCAAAGAGAAGTGCTCAGAGAAACACCTAGATGTCTTGAAGTCAAGATCTAGTAACTTTTCTGATCTCTTGACAGTAGCTAAGTCGTTTTCACAAGCACCACTGTCCGCCAGCCCTAAGTACAGATCAAGACAACATTATCTGATGCCACTGACAGCATGCGAATAATCATGTCAGTTTTCAAGAACGATGACGTACTTCCTGACTTATCGTAAATAATAAGGACATGAAGGGCGGCTCTTCACAAACCGCCCTTCATGTAATTCTTACTTGTAGATTCTGTTTCGTTCGTTTTCGAGATTCTTCAGGATTGTGTCGAGTCTGGAAGGGAAGGTCATGAACTCAACAAAGCCATTCATTCCGGCATTAGCCATCTCTGGATCGGTATCTCGATCATAGAACTGCATTACTCCATCAGATGAAAGTATCATTTCCAGGCCTTTCTTGGAATGGTCGTCCGGCGCAGGAACATGCTTGTTTGCAGCTAGTCTTCCCAGTTCTGTAGCAAAGTATTCTTGCGCTTCCTTCGAAGCGATAAATTTGAGGAATGTCTTTCCTGCTTCTTTGTTCTTGGCATTGGCTGGCATCATGAAGCCATCGATTGGTGTATCCTCAAACAAGCCGATATTTCCGTCAATTACAGGGAACCTGAAGAAGTCAAGATCCTCCTTCACGCCGGCTGGAGCAACATCCTTTATGAACTGTCCCATCAGATACATACCTGCTTCACCGGTGAAAAGATAGTTGGCAGCTTCCTGCCATGTGTAGGACGTTGCATCCTTTATGAAATACCCATTATCTACAAGCTGTTTCCAGTATGCAAAAACCGCCTTCATTCCGTCATCCGTATATGGGATTTCTCCATTTGTGAGCTTAAGTGCGTATTCGATTCCGTTTACTCTCATGTTTAGATAATCAAAGACCCCTGCTGCAGTCCAGAGATACTTTGTTCCTATAGTTATCGGGATCATGTTGTTTGTCTTGAGAGTCTCGCAAACGTCAAGGAATTGCTTCCAAGTGACAGGTACGGTAATTCCAAGTTCTTCGAAAACAGATTTCCTATAATACACACCCCACCAGTACCACGATTGCGGCAGAAAGTAGATCTCGTCTTCGTAGCTGGAAGCGCTCACAAATGCCTTTGGAAAATCTGCTTCAAAGCCATCTTCAAAGATATCACCAATTGGTTCGAGGAGATCCTTGCTGGCGAAGTATCTCATTCTCTCACCTGCAAACCAAGTTACAACGTCTGGTGGATTGGATGAAGTAAGCCACGTTCTGAGGAGAACTTTGAAGTCTTCATGAGCAAATGTGTTGACAGTCACTTCATAGTCTGGGTACATAGACTCAAACTGTTCTACCAGTTCCTCAAATACCCTCTTCGGTTCCGGGTCTGACATGTAGGAATTAACAACGAGTTTCTGGACTCCCAAACCAACCAAAGCAATTGAAACAAAAAGAACAGCCAATAAGACTCTTTTCATTTCGCCACCTCCTATTTATGCGCTCTTGCGCAGTATGAATTCCGGGGTGAAAACTCTTTTTCTAACATCTTCACTCAGTATTGTTTTGAAGGCTTCCTCCACCATGCTGCGAATCGGAATTCTTAAAGTTGTTATGCCTGCTATTTCTGCCATATACACATCGTCATATCCAATTACTTTGACGTCTTTTCCGACTTCAGCTCCTCTTTCCTCTATAGCCCTAATGACACCCATTGCCATCATGTCGTTGTAGCAGAAAAAGGCTTCGGGAAGCTTGGGCAGTTCCTTCACTGTTCCGTAAGAAGCTTTCCAATCAACTTCAAGATACAACACTCTCTCTTGTCGTACGTCTCCAAAGCCCCTCAAAAAACCCTCCATTCTGCCTCTAGTAGTGAACTTTCTCGGATTCCCCATGATCAACACGACATCACTGATTCCGGCACTCCTGAGATAGGAGCCCGCCTTTGCAGCACCGGCGATCTCATCGATAGAGACCTCGGAAATCAAATCATGCTCAAAATGAACTCCAAAGGACACCACATCAGTTCCCGAACTGATTACATCTATAAGATGAGAACTCTCATATCCTTCAGGAGCAACTACAATGGCGTCAACCTTGATATCGAGAAGAGACTTCAATGCCTTCTTCTCCTGGTCAAGTCTCTTGCTCGTGTCCGACACAATGACTGCCATGTTATTCTCTTCTGCAAGGTCCTCGAGGTCCCCAACTACCTGCGAATAAAAGGGGTTTCTAATATCGGAGACCACAATCCCGATTCTCCCAGTTTTTCCACCCCTGAGAATTCGCGCATCTTTGTGAGGCTCGTACCCAAGCTCCTGTATTGCACTTAGTACTTTGGACTTTGTTTCATCGCTCACTGAATCCCTAGAGTTAATCACTCTAGATACAGTCATCATTGATGTGCCCGCCTTCTGTGCTACTTCTCGTAAGGTGGCTCTCTTCACTACTTACCCTCCTTGATCGTGTTAACGTTAACAGTTAACGTTAACATTATACATTCTGTTATCCAACTCGAAAAACGTGGAAATCTCTCCTCAAAACCAAAGAGGGGCACTCTAGATCGAATATCTGCAAAATGCTCAGTTAGACGCAAAAGAACGATGCAGGGTTAGGTGAGCAAGAGGTGAGTCAAGTTCTTGCGCAGTTACCATAACTAGGTTTCATACGCAGAGAGAAGCTGACCTTAAGAGAAAAAGAGAGCGAAGATGTCGTTTGCCGTGAATCCAACGAAACATAAATACTACCTACTTCTTTTATTCGAAGCGACACACTGTACTATGAAAGATACGTTCTTCTCTGGTCACTGAACGCTGTGAGATGCTCTTCTCTGTTGACCGTCCCAGATCATAAACCCGTTCACCGAAAAGGTCAATCGAGAAAGAGCGCTTTCGAGAGGATCGCTGCGCTCACGAGAAGAGAGAAGAACCAGTCACTGGTGAAAGAAGACGCAATGCCGCATTCGGCGGGACGCAAGGCGCCGAAGAACATCGACGGACGCAAGGCTGGCAAAGACCACGCCAGGTCGCAATGCTGCCTTCGGCAGGAGACGATTATTAAGCCTGTCTGTTCGCACAGACCAGTTTCGGCTTTGCGAGACCAATAAGAAGCATCGAGAAAGAGCTGTTAGAGACGGTCGCTGCGCTCACGAGAGAACCGAGATCCTGACCGGTATCATGTCAGAATCACATAAGAAAACGGCTGTCATCCCGATATGCAACTGATCGGGATCTCGAGTCATAGATCCGCTGCGCGCTCAACAACGAAGACCCGCTGTTCGCTGGAAAGAACCGCTGAACGCTTAAGAGCAGAAAACTCGTTGTACGCTGTGAAAAGCCAAGACCCTAGTCACGCCTTTACCGATCTTTTCATTCTTGTCGGAGAACGGCGAACCGATAACGGATAACCGTTTCTTATTCAACTCGCAACTTGTCTCTTGCAACTGTTTTAAAGAACGAGATTCTGGCCAGGTTCACGCCAGAATGACTGAAAGTCAGAAAAAACTTTCATCGCCGTAGAGCTCGTAGAGCTCCTAGTAAGAGAGGTTCTTGGTTGTTGTAAGAGCAAGAAAAGAAGCACCAAATTCGTTTCGCCCGAAATTCTTCCCCCTCATGTCATCCCGTAGAGCCCGCCCTGAAAGCCTGCCCCAATATGCCCCTTTGGGGGTTCCTGTTCAGGGATTCTGTGGGGTCTCATCTCGCGCGTATCGCGCGCGCTCTATAGAGGCGACAGGAATGAGGTTAGAGGTAAGAAGATCAAGATCTCTTCGCTCTTCGAACCTCTTTCCTCTGGCCTCTTACATCCCCTCTGACCAAGAACCTGGACGCACAGCGTCGGAACTAAGAACTGCTCTTTTTTCGCTTTTCCAAGGACGGGTCCATGCTCTTGGACGAAGTACGAGGGACGGTTCTTCCCGCGCTTTCAGCTCTTGCCAGACCCTAGACCCCAACCCCGAGACCCGTTTTGCCTCGGCACGAGAGATCGCGTAGCTGAAAAAACCGCTCATGTTCTCGCAAAGTTTACGAACTTTCTTTCTTTCTTCGTAGACACTGGCCGTTTATTGCAGTACAATATATTTCGCATACGAAATATTCGGACTCTGAGTATTCGGACGCGAAAGTTCTGATAATGTAAGAAGAAGGTGGTTCTGTTGGAAGAAAGCTCAAGAATAGAAGAGATGCTGACAGCGATCAAGCGGATCGTGTCTCTCATAAAGCAGAATTTCGAAAGGGATTTCAAGAAGATGCACGTAACCCAATCCCAGATCCTTGTTATGAGAGTGCTCAACCAATACGGCGATATGAAGATGAGCGATATAAGCAGGGAGCTAGATCTCTCAAACAGCACGGTGTCGGGGATAATCGACAGACTCGTCGAAAAGAAGATCGTCAAAAGAAAGAGAAGCGAAGAGGACAGGCGAATAGTTATGATAAGTCTTGCGGAAGAGTATTGCAAACCCGTGAAGAAACAGCTCAATGCCTTTGCCCTTAAGATGAGAAGGACATTGTCTACGGCAACTGAAGAAGACCTTGATTCTATCATGCAAGGGCTTGAGAAGCTGGAGAGGATACTCGAAGAATCGCAAGAATCCGAAGAAAGAGGACTAAGCTGATGCTCAAACTTATAAGATACCTTAAACCCTATACTGTCTTCATCATCGTTGCGGTGGCGCTGCTCTTTGTTCAGGCAATGGCAGAATTGGCCCTTCCAGATTACATGTCGAATATCGTAAACGTCGGTATTCAGCAGGGCGGTATCGAAGACGCTATTCCTGAGGCCATAAGCAAAGAGGCCTTCGATAATGTCTCGCTTTTCATGAGCGGAGAAGAGAGGCAACAAGTCCTGAGCTACTACGATCTTATAAACAAAGACTCGGCGACTTATGAAGAAAACCTCAAGAAGTACCCTTTGCTGGAGAGCAAAGATGTTTACGTCCTGAAAAGTGAAGAGATTGAAGACCGACAGGCTCTCAATCTGCTCTTCGGCAAAGCCCTCATGGCGTATTCTGGAATCAAGAACGGCATGACCGGGGCAGCTGGGACCTTTTCGCCCCCGGACGGCTTCAACATCCCCGAAGGTGCAAACGTCTTCCTGCTGCTGCGGCTCATGCCGGAGGCCCAGAGGCTCGAAATGCTAAGTCAGGTTGACAGCATGGTCGAAGTCATGGGTGAAAACATCGTCAACCAGTCGGGTGCACTTTCCGTGAAGGAAATCTACGAGGAGCTTGGCGTGGACACCGAAAAGTTGCAGAGCGGCTATGTGCTCCGCACCGGTTTAGTCATGGTTCTCGTGACCTTGCTTAGCGCGCTGAGTACCATCATGGTCGCCTTCATCGCCTCGAAGATAGCTGCCGCCTCGGCGAGATCGATGAGAAGAGACGTTTTCGAGAAAGTCGAAAACTTCTCGAACTCTGAATTTGCAAGATTCTCTACGGCTTCGCTCATAACTAGAACGACAAATGATATTACCCAGATACAGCTCGTGATTGTTCTCATAATTAGAATGGCATTCTACGCCCCAATCATTGGTGTCGGAGGAGTCATGAGGGCTCTCGAGAAGAGCACCTCCATGTCCTGGATCATAGCGCTCGCCGTCATCATAATGCTAGGCCTTGTGGGAATCGTGTTCGTCATAGCCCTTCCAAAATTCAAGAAGATGCAGAAGCTTATCGATAGGCTGAATCTCGTTACAAGGGAACACCTCTCCGGCCTCATGGTCGTCAGAGCCTTCAACACCCAGAAGTTTGAAGAAGAGAGATTCGACTCCGCGAACAAGGACTTCACAAGAACCAACCTATTCGTAAACCGGGTGATGGTAGTGATGATGCCGGCGATGATGTTTGTTATGAACGGGACCATGCTCCTCATCGTCTGGGTGGGCGCGCACCAGATAGAGGCTTCGACGATGCAGGTTGGAGACATGATGGCCTATATACAATACGCCATGTTGATCATCTTCGCCTTCCTCATGTTGACGATGATGTTCATCATGATCCCAAGGGCCTCCGTTTCGGCAGGTAGAGTCTCTGAAATCCTAGAGGTTGATCCCCAGATAAAAGACCCCAAGAACCCGAAGAAATTCGGCAGTGATTTCAAGGGAACTGTCGAGTTCAAAAACGTCTGCTACCGTTTCCCGGGAGCCGAGAAAAATATCCTGAACGACATAAGCTTCACAGCCCTTCCCGGACAGACGACGGCGATTATAGGCTCGACCGGCTCGGGAAAGTCGACTTTGCTGAACATGATACCGAGGTTCTACGATGTCTGCGGCGGCCAGGTGCTTGTTGACGGAATAGACATCCGGGAAGTGAACCAGCATGAACTGAGAGAAAAGATAGGCTACGTCCCCCAGAAGGGTGTACTCTTCAGCGGAACCATAGAATCCAACCTGAGATATGCCAATGAGACGGCCTCTGAAGAAGAAATTGAAAGGGCTGTCGAAATCGCCCAGGCCGACGAATTCATAACCGCGAGAGAAGAAGGATATGACGCAGCCATTTCCCAGGGTGGCGCGAACGTATCTGGAGGGCAGAAGCAGAGGCTTTCCATAGCTAGGGCGCTGCTGAAGAAACCGAAAATACTCCTCTTCGATGACAGCTTCTCTGCACTTGACTTCAAGACAGACGCTGCGCTGAGAAGAAGACTGAAGCAGGAAACGGGAGATAGCACGATGATAATAGTCGGCCAGAGAATTGCGACGATAAAAAACGCCGATCAGATACTTGTTCTTGACGAGGGCAACCTTGTTGGAATCGGCAAGCACCGCGAACTGATGAAAAGCTGTCAGATATACAGAGAGATCGCACAATCACAGCTTTCAGAGGCAGAATTAGCATGAGTAGTGATAACAGAGAAAAGGGTAGAGGTCATCGAGGTCGCGGCGGAGGTCCGATGGGCCCCGGCATGATGCGTGCGGGAGAGAAAGCCAAAGACTTCAGAGGAACGCTGAAAAAACTCGTTCAATACCTTAAGAAGTACCAGATCCTGATAATCATAGTGTTCTGTTTCGCAGCGGCCGGCGCTCTTTTCTCCATCATGGGGCCAAAGATACTCGGCACGGTGACAACGGAAGTCTTCGAAGGAATAATGGCCAAGATCACCGGAACTGGCGAAGGAATAAACTTCGACTCGATAGCTAGAACCATGTTTATTCTTCTCGGACTGTACGCACTTAGCGCTCTGTTTATGTATATCCAGGGATGGATAATGTCGGGCATATCTGCGAAGGTCACATACAAATTCAGGGAGGAAATCTCCCATAAGATAAACAGGCTTCCCCTCAAATACTTCGACAAGAGCTCCCAGGGAGATGTCCTGTCAAGGGTAACCAACGACGTCGACACCATAAGCAGAACGCTAAACCAGAGTTTGAGCCAGATCATAACGTCCATCACGACAGTAGTCGGGGTCACCATAATGATGTTCACGATAAGCTGGCAGCTCACGCTGATAGCCTTGCTAATACTGCCTGTCTCGATGGGACTCATCGCCTTTGTGGTTAAGCTGTCTCAGAGATACTTCAAGAAGCAGCAAGAGTATCTCGGAAAGGTAAACGGCCACGTAGAGGAGATGTACGGTGGTCACGTCGTCGTAAAGGCCTTCAACGGAGAAGAGAAAAGCATAGAAACCTTCGACAAACTGAACGCTGAACTGTACGACTCCGCCTGGAAATCCCAGTTTCTCTCCGGTATGATGATGCCTATCATGACCTTTGTGGGCAATCTCGGATACGTCCTCATAACCATAATGGGTGGCTGGTTTGCCGTCAGAAATATGATCACGGTCGGTGACATCCAGGCCTTCATACAGTATGTGAGGTCGTTCACTCAGCCTATCGCTCAGATCGCCAATATCATGAACGTCTTCCAGCAGACGGCTGCGGCAGCAGAGAGAGTCTTTGAATTTCTGGAAGAGGAAGAGGAAATACCAGAGACAACGAACCCCGTCAAAGGGGTTGATCATCACGGCCACGTTGAGTTCAGAAATGTCAGATTCGGATACGTCCCGGAAAAGACAATCATAAAAAACTTCTCCTGCGAGGTAGACAAGGGACACAATATAGCCATCGTCGGACCCACGGGAGCGGGAAAAACGACAATCGTCAAACTCCTGATGCGCTTTTACGATGTCACCTCCGGAGAAATACTCCTGGACGGCCACAACATAAAAGACTACACCCGGCACGACCTGAGAGAAAACTTTGGAATGGTGCTCCAGGACACCTGGCTCTACAACGCCAGCATCTGGGACAACATAAAATACGGAAGGCTTGACGCAACAGATGAAGAAGTACTGGCAGCGGCTAAGGCTGCTCATGTCGAGTCATTCATTCACACCCTCCCCGAAGGCTACAACCTCGTGCTGAACGAAGAGCAGAGCAACATCTCGCAAGGCCAGAAGCAGCTGATAACGATAGCCCGGGCAATCCTGGCAGATCCAAAGGTCCTCATACTCGACGAAGCAACAAGTTCAGTCGACACAAGAACGGAAGCCCTGATACAGCAAGCCATGAAAAACCTTATGAAAAACAGGACAAGCTTCATGATTGCCCACAGACTATCAACAATAAGAGATGCCGACCTCATACTCGTCATGAACGAAGGCGACATCGTCGAACAGGGAACCCACAAAGAACTTCTTGCACGTGGTGGGTTCTACGCCGAGCTTTACACCAGTCAGTTCGAAAGCGACTTTGTAGAGGCTGTATAAGCAAGAGAGAAATAAATCTCAACACTAAACCGATCCGGCGGGCGAAGTAGCCCGCCTTTTTCTATCTCTGACATGTTTCGCTCTCCCGAACTATAAACACTGTCATCCGTAGTGTTCGTGTACGAAATCTCGCCCTGAAGATCCGCTGCACGCTTAAAAACGGTGAACCCGCTGATCGCTGGAAGAGCCACTGTACGCTTTGATGAGAAGTCCTCCGTCAGCCGTCCAAGAGCAAGGACCCGTCCTCCGATAAGATCAATCGAGAAAGAGCAATGTCGAGCCGTTCGCTTCGCTCACGAGAAGACGAGAACTCTCCCCTCTGTCTCTTTCTCTCTCTTTATCTCGTACCTTCCCGCTCTTATGAAACAAGAACAAAGCTCCTAGCTCCTGAACGAGGAACTTGGGCGCAACGCGCCGGAACGATCTTTTGATACTATCGGAGAACGGCGAACCGATAACTGATAACCGTTTCTTATTCAACTCGCAACTTGTCACTTGCAACTGTTTCAAAGATCGAGATCCTGGCCTGGACCACGAGGATGACTTGAAGTAAGAAAAGACAGTCATCCCGTAGAGTCTGTTCTGAAAACTGCCTGTTCAGGCATTCTGTTTCAGGCACCCATTCAGATCTCCTATGCGGATCTCCCTTCTCTTTGCTATTCATAGTTTTGAATGGTTTCTCTCGAAGCGGAGCTTCATCTCAAACTCAAAGCGTCTTCTCGCTCTCCGGCTCCGGTCTTCTCGGATAAGGCACCCCCGAAAGAGGATAACCGTTCTTTTAATTCTTGCAACTTGCACCTTGGAACTTGCAACTGCTCTCTCCCTTCGGAGAACGGTGGACCGTTGACCTTTCTTCCTGCTGCTTTGCTCTACCCAGCGTACGGCCTTCAGCGTCTCTTTGATCTTCCCAGCGGGTCCATGGTCTACCCAGCGTTCAGCGCTCAGCGTCTCTTTGATCTTCGCCAGCCTTTCGTCCTGCGTAAGCAGACTAACGCTTTTTGCCTCCTGGCGCGTAAGCGTCAGCATCACTTTCGCCGGTGATCTTTCGGCGCATCACTTCCTGTGCAGCAGCATCACTTACCGACGAAGTCGGCCTCGCCTCGTAACGCTTTTCCAAGGACGGGTCCATGCTCTTGGACGTTGGACGACGGACGTCTCTCAATGCCCTTACGAGACCCGAGACCCAATACCCGAGATCCGGTTCGTACCAGGAACTTGGACACGAAGTGTCGGAACGAAGAACTTTTTGTGCAAAGCACCAGAATAATGAACTTCTCTCTTTGCGAAGAACCTGGACGCACAGCGTCTGAACTAAGAACTGCTTTTCTCCCGCTCTTCCAAGGACGGGTCCATGCTCCAGATGCATGTTGCAGAAATAGGGCATAGAGATTGTCAGACATCGGTCTTCTCGATGGACGGTGGACCGATGACCGACAACGTTGTTTTGAGCAGCAAGCAGCGTTTTTTCAAGCGGGCCTTTCAGCGCTCAGCGCGTTCTTGTTGTTAGTGTATAGCGCTTCTTACATGCGACATCCCATGCAGGTACCCTGAACAGGCGCATACATCAGGGCAGGCTCTACGAGATGGCGGTTGTGAGAGATCTCCACAGCAGGAGGTTTACAGGGAAGTTGGAAGGTTTGTGAAGCTTGAAATGATAGAATTGATTTGGTGAAGTATATGGCTCTAAACTTGCGGAATACATGTTTCTGGGATGTAAATGTTAGAGAACTTGATAAGGAGAAGGACAAGTTCTTCATCATCTCCAGGGTTCTGGAGTACGGAACGATGGAGGATGTTGTCAATCTTCTCTCTGAATATGACTCAGCCGAGATCGCGGGGGTAGTTAGAAGAAGCAGAATAATCGGCAGGGCGACCGCAAATTTCTGGAGCCTTATTCTGAATATTCCTAGATCGGAGATAATTAGATGCTTAGAAGCGGAAAACTCTCATCAAAGACGCTGAATCTTCTAAATATTCTTGAGAGTAAACTCACTGATTTTTATCTTGCAGGGGGCACGGCTCTGGCGATGTACTATGAACACCGTGTGAGTTTCGATCTGGATTTCTTTACAGCTCAGCCTTATTGGCCAGAAGTATTGCTGGAGTATTTGAAGCAGTTTGGTGTTTTGGTGGAGAAAGTAAGGGTTCAGACAGGGACCCTTGAAGCTGAAATTGACGGTGTTCGAGCAAGCTTTTTTGAATACCATTATGCACTAATTGAACCTTTCAACAAGTATGGGTCTCTGGATGTGGCTTCGGTAATCGATATCGCCGCCATGAAGCTTAGCGCTATCGCCGCAAGAGCAGAGAAAAAGGACTACTTTGATCTCGCAGAAATCCTGAAGAGAGAGTCTTCGGAAAGAGTTCTTCAAGCTTTTGTCAAGAAGTATGGTAGAGAAGTCGATCTGTACCATATAGTAAGGGCTGTAGCCTTTTTCAATGATGTAGAGGACTCCCCAGATCCATTAGGAGCAGTCCTTACCTGGAAAGAAGTCAAGCAATCTCTGAAAGTAAAAAGCAAAGAGCTATTCGATGTAGCGAAGAGCTTAGTTAGACTTGATCATAATTAAGTAAAGGCTTCTTCGCAATTTTTGCATATTTTCAGATCCTGAATGGTATCGCCTCACGGAGATTCTATAGAACTTGCCAATTGCGTTTGGAACAAGACAATGAGGGTCGTCGGCTGATAACCTCATTATAATGGATGTTCAGGAAGCCTCCCAATATAACTGTGGATGTTCAGGAAGCCCTTCACCTTGTCATCCAGTAGAGCCTGCCCCAATATGCTTCTGTTTGGGGTTCCTGTTCAGGGATTCTGAGGGGTCTCATCTGGCCCGTATCGCGCGCTCTCTAAACCCTATAGAGGCGACAGGAATGAGGTTAGAGGTAAGAAGATCAAGATCTTCCCGCTCTTCCAACCTCTTCCCTCTGCCTCTTACATCCCCTCAGACCAAGAACCTGGGCGCACAGCGTCGGATGAACGTCTCATTCAGGGGTGCTTTGGTTCAGCTCAACAGGATAGACGAAAAGGAATCAGAGAAAGATATTCAGAAGCTTTTTCTTCTTTTCAAGAATGGGTTCTCGTGCATTGAATAATAGATAAGACTGGAGTTTGCCAGGTGGGATGATCTACATCTGACCTGCCGAATTGAGCTTTCACCGCAGTTTTATCGTGCCGTACTCGGATAGCCATTCGACGGCGTCCCTTAACGATTCCGGGACCTTTCTGGGATTGTGGCCCAATACTTTCGTAGCTTTCTCGTGAGAATATTTGTAGTTTCTGGTGAGTGTGTGTACTGTATAAGGGGTGAAACAGGCTTTGGTCTTCGAGATCATGTAATACAGTGTGCTCAGGGCCGAAAGGACGTAAGCGCTAGTACTTTTCAAGAAGGTGTAGGTTTTCTTTCTACCGGTTATATGGTGCAGCATGTCCGTAAGCTCCTGTATCGTTACGCACTCTCCGCCGAGAATGTAGACCTCGCCAGGCTTTGCCACTTTCGAAGCTGCGATCTCCGAACTCACCACATCGCGGACATCGACGAAGTCGAAAGAGCCATCGATCCCGACTCTCAACTTACCGCTTGCGAAGAGCCTTATCATGTTTCCCATTTCGGAAAGCTTGTAGTCGAAAGGTCCTATGATTCCCGTAGGGCAGAGCACGACTGCGTCCAGACCTTCCCTGGCTGCAGTTAGTACGCTCAGCACGGCCTCGGCCTTGGATTTCCCGTAGACCCCGCTAGTGCGGGCCGGATTGAACGGCACGTTTTCATCTATTGTGCTTCCCGGCTCCAGCTCGGTGAAGGCATGAATAGAGCTTGTATAGATCATCCTTCTCACCCGCTGAACCTTGCACGCGTGAATCACGTTTTCCGTGCCGCCTACGTTGACGCTTCTCACCTGTTTCTTCATGTTGGGCATTATGGATATGAGCGCGGCAAGATGATAGACTGTATCGATTCCTTCACAGGCTCTGACCACAAACTCCCTGTCGCGTATATCGCCATGGAGTATCTCCACTCCCTCCTGCTCGATCATCGAGGTGTCTTCACCGGGCAGAGCAGCAGCCCTCACACTTTCACCGTGGTTGACAAGCTCTCTGACGAGAAGGTTGCCTACATGCCCCGTAGAACCGGTTACTAGTATCATGACTTATCAACTCTGCTCCCTTCATCGGAATTCACGAGTTCTTCGTCTATGACGATCCGAGTGATTCTTTCGAACCCTTCGGTGATTATCGCAAGGTCTTCGGAACCAACTTTCTTTATGAACGTGGAGATCAACTTGGAAAAGTTCGCCAAAAAGCTTTCAAAGAAAGCCTTGCCACGCTCGGTTAGTGTAATCATTATCACCCGTCTATCTTCTTCAGAACGGACACGGGCAAGATAGCCCTTGTTCTCCATATCGTCCACAAGAACGGTGATATTGCTCTTTGTCATCGAGTACTCCTTCGCAAGTGAGGACATGCTCCGGGGCCCTTTGAGCGCAACAAACAAAAGGATATAGAGCTCGATTGTCTTCATCTCTTCGGCCTCTATGGTGAAAGAAAAGAACTTTGTGAAGTTCCTGACCAGATCAAACACAGACTCAAGTATCTTTTCAGGACTTATTCCCTCGCCTTCTGCATTCATTGTGCACCTCCTGTGAAGTAATTATAACAGTCTAAGTAATTAATGGTTTAGATATTTTACTATACATAAACATAACTTTCAAAGAAATCATAGTACAATTCTTTAAAGGGGGCAATCCATATGATTAGCCGAAGGAACTCTATCCTAATAATAACTCTGTTTGCCGTCATCACGATTGTAATGGGGCTCTTCATTCTAAGAGTTGAAATAAACGTTTCAAGCGAATTTCTTCTACCAGAGAAATCTCCTTCGAGAGAAAACATGAGAATGATGGAGAATCTTTTCGGAAGTGAAAAGCAGATTATCATTGTACTTAAGACAGACGGTCTCTTCAAGGAAGACAATTCACTAATGATTTATGATTTCCTGCAAAAGCTCTCTACGATCGAGGGAGTGGTGGGTTACAACTCCTATCAGGATGCGGCAAAGATTAGTTTGATTGGTGGGACAAACGTCCAACCTTATTTCGAGAAAGGGATCCCCAAGGATAACGCTCGCGAGATTCTGCAGAACCCGCTCTATCTCGACAACCTTCTAGACGAGAATGGAGAGGTCGCGCTCATTCCTATAAATGTAACCGAGAGCGTAGATGTCAAAACGATCCTGAAAGTTGCAGGCGAGTCGCTGGAGGGCATGGAGTTCTACGCCAGCGGAGAGCCGATTATCGATGAAGAGCTCTACGGTTCAATACTGTCGCTCTTGGTTGTATATCCCCCAATTCTCTTCGGCCTAATCTGCTTCATCTACTTCCTGAGGCTCGGAAGCATTCGGGCAGCAGTCATCCCTTCGATTCTATCAATCATCGCGGCTGTCTGGGCCTACGGCTTCGGCGTGATGATAGGCTTGGATATCAACATTCTCACCTCAACGGTGGGTCTTTTCATAGTTATAATCTCCTCGTCTTATGGGCTCCATTTCGTAGATCGATACATCACTAACAGAAAGTTTCTGGATAGAAATCTCGCGTTGAAGCGAACCGTACATGAGGAGCTCATCCCCGTCTTCCTATCGGCGCTTACAACGGCAGTCGGCTTTCTAACATTCTTGGTGAGCAGTCTGGAGGCCTTCAGGCAACTGGGAATTATGGTCTCTATCGGTATTATGATGAGTTCGGCGCTCGTTCTCATAGCTCTTCCTGCCGCTCTCTATTTCATCGACCTCCCGGCGGTGAATAGAAGACTGAGGTTCAAGGGTCCGACAGGAGAGAAGGCAAAGAAGATTGAAATGGTTGCACTTATAGCTATAATTGCTTTCGCAGTCGTTTCGCCATTTCTGATTTCCAAAATCGAGCGGAACTTCGACCAATTCGACTATTTCGAGAAGAGTTCCTCAATCGTGAAATCAGCCGAAACCATAAAAGATGAGTTCGGCTGGAACATGCCTTTTTACGTCATTCTTGACAAGAACAGCCTCTACACAGGCGCAGATGCACAAATCATTTCGAACCTCATTTCCGACATTAACATGCTCGAAGAAGTCAGGGGCGTTTCATCCATAATGGATGTTTCCAGTGCTTTCGGAATCCCCCTTCCAATACTCCAGATAGCTGCTCGCAACGGCGATCTGCCCGTGCAGCAATATATGGTCGGCAATTCGCTGCGCTTACTCGTCAAGACTCCAAATACCGACGCAGTAAGCTCCCAGCGTCTCGAAGATGACTTGAAGGAAATTCTAGAGGATTATCAGCAGTATAGTCCTTACGTTGCTTCGCCGCTGTTGATAATCTCCGGGGTGAACAACGAAATATTGCGCAGTCAGGTAAGCACAATCTTATGGGCTCTAGTAGTCATCACCTTGCTCCTCATAGTCGTTTTCAGGTCATTCAAACTGGCTCTAGTGTCTGTCCTTCCGATCGCCTTGTCTGTACTCTTCAACTTCTCTTATATGGCGATATTGGGCATAAAGCTGGAAATCTCTACTGCTATCGTTTCCGGGGTACTTCTCGGAATGACAATAGACTACGCGATTCACCTGATCAACAGATTCATAGAGACCAAAGATATCTACAGGGCAAGACAAGAGGTCAGACCGGCGATACTTTCCAATACAATAGCTCTGGCTGCAGGCTTTTCATCGCTGGTATTTGCGCCTTTAAAGTTGTTCTCAGGACTTGGGTTGCTTCTCGCCATAGGAATGGTCACCGGCGCCATACTCACTCTCACAATCATACCGAAAATTGTCTCCAAATGGAAGATGTCAACGAATTGATTCTTCTTCATAAAATAGCGAGATGAAAGACAGACTGATGACGCAAGCGCCGGTAGCGTAGTAGGTACAAGGTTCCGGTGTGCCAAGATACGCTGAACGCTGTTCAAAACAACGTTGTCCGTCAACGGTCCACCGTCCACCGGAAAGAACAGTTCCAAGTTTCATTTTGTCAGTTGCAAGCAGAAGAAATAGTTGTCCGTTGTTGGTTCACCATTCTTCGGTAACCGAGACCCACCGCCCAGATTGTGACCAAGATCAAGTGAGGATGACAAAGTGAGTAAAATTAAGGGCATGCTTCAACGGTAAGACGCGTCGCCAGCTACTCGTTCTCAGTAGCATCAGATAATTGTGAATGGGTCAGTCGGTTCTTTCCGCCAAACCCCAGACCCTACACTCAATACCCACCCTGGTGATGCTATTGGAGCTGCTTTTTCTCCTTATTCTTCGTAGTCTCGAATATTGTTCTTCTCGAAGCGAAGCTTCATCTCAGACTCCGCATAGTTGAAAGCGGGCAATAGAGGAAAAATGGTTTTTCTCGAAGCGAAGCTTCATCTCAGACTCAAGGCGTCTTCTCGCTCAAAGATCCGCTGTATGCTTAAGAACAAGGACTCGCTGAGCGCTGTTCAAAACAACGTTGTCCGTCAACGGTCCACCGTCCACCGAGAAGACCGTTTCAAGAGACTTAGAGAGTTTCTTGGTTCTTGCTCTACAACTCGCAACTTGTCACTTGCAACTGTTTCAAAAAACGAGATCCTGGCCAGAAGCGCGTCAGGATGACGCGAAGTAACAAAAGACAGTTTCCCGTAGAGGTTGCCCCAAATCCAGTTACCTGGTCATCCCGATATGCAACTGATCAGGATCTGGTCTTAAAACGCTCCAAAGATCGCAATCCTGGCCTGAATCATGAGGATGACGTGAAGTAAGAAAAGACAGTCATCCCGTGATGAACTTGCACGGGGAGTATGTAAAAAAGATTGTG